>CALZMY010000245.1 GCA_945788675.1 uncultured Gammaproteobacteria bacterium
ATGTAACACCTAATTTAAGGATGGGGAGGGCTGCGGTCACATGATTGATGCTGCTGTTGGCCATATCGCCAGTGAATTAAATCAATATATCAGGCGCACGTATTCACTTAGTGAAGACATGGTCGTGATCTCTAATTTATTGGAGCTGGACAGCACGGTCTCAGTGCAAGTCAATAATAAGCTCGCGCTATTTCTGGTAAACATCGAAAAAGACACCACGCCGCAACAGCAGGGGCATCTTGCTGCGCCGGGTGTGGAGCGCTCTGTGGTCTCTACTGCACCACTTTATCTAAATCTCTATTTGATGGTTGCTGGGAATTTTAGTGGTGGCAATTATTCCGAAGGACTTAAGTTTATCTCGACCGCAGTGAGTTTTTTTCAACGTCAACCGATGATGGACCAGCACAATACGCCAGCTCTGGATAAGCGCATCGAGAAACTTATGCTCGATATCGAAAATATGAGTATGCAGGATCTGAGTAGTCTGTGGGGGATGTTGGGCGGTAAGTACCTGCCGTCCGTTCTTTATAAGGTGAGGATGGTGACGTTTGATGCGGGTGATGTCCAGCAGCAGAGCCATCTGATGAAGAAGCCCGAATTCTTATTGGGTAACTAAGGACGTTTTTGATGGCCAATTACGCACCGCTATTTACGATCGTGACCGAACACGGTTTTTATGAAGATGGTGTGGCGCATGGGCTCAGCTTTATTCCGACTGAAGGTACGACGCGTGTGATGGGGAATGCCGGGCTACTGGTAAAGCCGGTTGTTGGTGGCATTATGGTGATGTACGACAAAAAAGATATAGAGTCACTACAGCTTTATGCTGGGGATAAAAATGAGTCACTTAATCTTGTATTTAAGGTGATTACTGAGGACGCGGCATTTAAAAGTAGAACAGATGCATCGCTCGAAGCTGACGATAGCATTCTTTTCTTTGATAGCCGTGGTAGAGAAGAGGTCGTTGATGAACGCATCAAGTTGCATGATAACAAATATGTATCTATGATCGACCTAACAAGACTGGACTCAGACCAGCTGACGGATGTTCTTAGTCATAGAGAAAAGCGTTTACCGCCGCTCTTTGTGGTGAATATCCATGTTTCGGAAAAAGACCTGAATAGTGTTGATAGCGATAACGAGGTCGTGCCGAAACACTATTTTATCAGGCTTAAGGAACGAGAGGTGTTCTGGAAGTACTATCTGCTTGGTCGGCTGGCTAGAGAGAGCGTCTATTTATCAGATCTTGATAGTAGCGCTGAGTTTGTGTTTTCTGGACGAGAGATCATAGGTGATCGACGTGAGGCGATGACCTTTCGAACGACCAAGAAATTGTCGTTGAAAGCGAGCCCGAATTATCGATTCCAGTTGAGAGAGAAAGATAACGGTGGTGACAAAGTAATTATCAAGCGGTTGCCAATGGCGGAGGTCACGCGTCTGGGACGTGATGTCATCGACGGCAGTAACGAGGTTGTATCGGAAATTTACATTAACTGTTAACTGTATATAGAGGGAGATATTATGGGACAGATGAAAACGCCAGGCGTCTATATTGTTGAGAAGAACGCTTTTCCAAACTCAGTTGTTGAAGTCGCGACAGCGGTGCCAGCCTTTATCGGCTATACAGAGCGGGCAGATAATAAAGGTAAAACGCTGTCGAATAAGCCGTGGCGTATTACCTCAATGTCCGAGTTCCATAACTACTTTGGTTTTGGGCCTGCACCTGAATTCGCTATTGATGAAAAGCCGGCAGATTCATTTGAAGATGCGGCGTTTTCAGTGGCTGGAAAGGACTATTTGCTGAGTCAGGGCGCAGGGAAATACCTGCTTTACTACAGCATGTTGCTGTTCTTCCAGAATGGTGGTGGCCCTTGTTATATCGTCTCTGTTGGTAATTACAATGATGATATCGAAGCCGAAAAGCTTTCAAAGGGCATTGGTCTGCTGGTGAAAGAGCAGGAGCCAACGATGGTGGTGATGCCGGAGACCGTGCTGCTTGCACAAGCCGATAGCATCAGTGTGCAGCAGGCGGCACTGGCTCATTGTGGTGGAAAGATGCGTAGTCGTGTCGCGATCCTTGATGTATGGGGTGGCGATAAAGATCGTCAGGATCCTGCAGGTGACTGCATCGATACTTTCCGTTCAGACCTCGGTATTAACTACCTTGATTTTGCGGTGGCCTATTATCCCTGGGTTCATACCACTATTGTGCAGGAAAGCGAGCTTGGTTATGAAAATATTGCGAACCCGGAGGTGCTGCAGGGGCTGTTGCGCCAGGAGTTGAATCTGGGTGAAGCGCCGACTGAAGCGAGCACGCCGAAGGAGACGCAGCAGATTGAGATGATCAATAATATTACCAGTAGCTGGGATGGCAAGACTGAAGAAGAGGTCATTGCCGACAAGATGCTGCTGAACAAGAGCCTGCGTGCCACGAGTCCGCTGTATGGCAATGTGATCAAGGAGATGCGGGAGCAGCTTAACCTGCTGCCACCAGCGGCGGCGATGGCGGGTATCTATACCATGGTTGATAACACACGCGGCGTATGGAAGGCGCCTGCCAATGTGAGCCTGAGCGCAGTGGTATCACCCGCAGTCAACATAACGCATGATGAACAGGAAGACCTTAATGTCACGACACAGGGCAAGTCGATTAATGCGATTCGTACCTTTATCGGCGAGGGCACGCTGGTGTGGGGTGCCAGGACACTCGATGGTAACAGTCTCGACTGGCGTTATGTCAATGTGCGCCGCACCATGATCATGCTTGAAGAGTCGATCAGGCTGGCGACCAAGGCCTATGTCTTTGAACCCAACACTGCCAATACCTGGGTGACGATCAAAAGTATGATTCGCAATTTTCTGACCGGTATCTGGAAGCGTGGCGGACTGGCGGGGGCAAGCCCGGATGATGCCTTTAGTGTCAATGTTGGCCTCGGTGAGACCATGACATCGGAGGATATACTCGAGGGTATTTTGCGGGTAACCGTGTTGGTAGCGATTTCACGTCCTGCAGAGTTTATCGAAATTACATTTCAGCAGCAGATGCAGAAATCGTAGTTTGGGTTTTCAATAGATTATTAAAAATAATATTTTTTGAATAATAAGTTTAGGGAGGTGTGTTATGGCTGATGATGGATCTGCACAATCGACTACTGTATGGCCGTTGCCAAAGTTTTATTTCCAGGTGAAGTGGGATAGCGAAGTGCTCTCTTTTCAGGAGGTCTCGGGGCTGGATCTCGAGGCGCAACCAATCGAATATCGTCACGGTGACAGTCCTGAATTCTCTACTATCAAGATGCCTGGCATCAAGAAGTCGAGCAATGTCACTATGAAGAAGGGTGTATTCAAATCTGATAACAAGTTTTGGGACTGGTTTAATCAGATCAAGATGAACACCGTGAAGCGTGTGCCGGTCACCATTAGCTTACTGGATGAGGCAGGCGCGCCGACAATGGTGTGGACGCTTGCCAATGCATGGCCGACCAAGATCACCGGCACTGATCTCAAGGCTGATGGCAATGAGGCTGCAATCGAAACGATTGAGATTGTGCATGAAGGTGTCACGATCGCAAACGCCTAGGCCTGTTCCTCTATCACTGGAGGCGCGGTATCGTCTGTCGCGCCTCCAGTGAGATGTTATCTTAATTAAGAGTATATTCGATGGCTCCCGCATCATCGTCACAAACCGGTGAGTACCCGATACCCGCCTTTTATTTCAGGGTGGTCTTCGCGGCTACATCGGACAATGCTGACACATCGTTTCAGGAGGTCTCCGGTATTGGTTCCGAGATGGAGACCGAAGATCTGGCTGAAGGTGGTGAAAACCGTTTTGTGCACCGTTTGCCAAAAACGCTCAAGCATCCCAAGCTGGTGTTGAAGCGAGGCGTCGCGCCTATGGACTCGCCACTGGTGGATTGGTGTAAGGATGTACTGGAAGGGCAGTTTATTAAACAGGTCGAGCCGATGACAGTCGAGGTCTCTTTGATGAATGAGGCGGGTGAACCGACACGGGTGTGGTCATTTGTTAATGCATTCCCGGTGAGCTGGGAGGTTGAGGGGTTTAATTCAACCAAGAATGAGATTGCGATCGAGAAGATTGAACTGAGTTATAACTATTTTGACAGGGTGGTGTGACGCGATGACGATTGAGGTTAGACAGCTGGTGATTAAGTCGACGGTCCAGTCAGAGCATGAGGCGTTCGCTAGCGAACAGCAGGGTCTCGCTGATATCTCAGCACTCAGAGAAGAGTTGATGGCAGAGTGTCGTGAGCTGATCGTTGAGTGCTTGCGGGAATGTGATGAGCGTTAGGGATAGCGATGGCTGACGGTGAGAAAAAACGACTAGCGATATCGCCCTGTGACGACGATGGGGGTAAGATTTCAGTAGACGAAGGGACCGTTTTTGAGGTGATGGTGAACCCATCCAGCTATAGTCATGCTCACTCGATTAGTTACAATAAAAAAGAGGCGATCGGGCAGGCGGGTGCCGAGACAAAATTTGGCAGCGTAGACGCTGAAAAGATTAACTTTGATATTGTACTTGATGGTACCGGCGTGGTGGACGTGGCCGGAGTTCCTGATGTCAAGGTCCAGGTGCAGCAACTGAGTGCCATCGTTTATAAGTATGATGGCAGTAAACATGAGACTAATATTGTTCGCCTGCTATGGGGGAGTTTGATATTTTTTGGACGGCTCGATTCAATGTCGATCGAGTACACCTTGTTTAAGCCGAGTGGTGAGCCACTGCGTGCCAAGGTCAAGCTTGCATTCTCAAGCTTTCTTAGCAAAGAAGAAGAGGCGTTGCAGGCGAATCGTTCATCGCCAGATCTATCCCATTATGTCGAGGTGCAGGCGGGCGATACCTTGCCACTGCTCTGCTACAGGATTTATAAAGATAGTGCTTATTATTTAGAGGTTGCCAGAGTGAATAATTTAACCAGCTTTCGGGATCTCCAGCCAGGTACCCGACTGCACTTTCCTCCGCTACGGTGACCCATGGCGGACTCACCAAACCTGGATGGCGGTGGTGTTCTTAAGTTGAGCCTGTTCTGCGATGGCTCGGCAATAGATGAAGATATTCAGGTGGTCTCTGTCAACGTCAGTAAGGCGATCAATAAGGTACCGTTTGCGAAGATAGTACTGCTGGATGGTGACATGCCGCAGCAGGACTTTCCTGTCAGTAATTCTGATCAGTTTAAACCGGGTGCGGAAGTCAAGATCAATGCTGGTTACGATGATGATGAAGAGACCATTTTTGAGGGTATCGTGATCAGGCATGGGATCAAGGTGAGTGGTGATAACTACAGCCGTCTGGTGATCGAGTGCAGAGACAAAGCAGTTGCAATGACCGTTGGACGTAAGAATGCCAATTACATCGAATCAAAAGATAGTGACGTCATGAGCGCACTGATTGGCAGCTATGCTGGTCTGAGTGCTGACGTGACGGCGAGCAACACGGTACATAATGAACTGGTGCAGTACTACAGTACAGATTGGGACTTTATGCTTTCCCGTGCTGAAGCCAATGGCATGCTTGTCTATGTCGACGACGCCAGCGTGACCGTCGCTCCACCCGACGGCGACCAGGCAGCGGTACTGCAGGTAACCTATGGTGAAGATCTGATGGAATTTAGTGCGGATCTGGATGCGCGCAGTCAGTTGACATCGGTTGCCACCGTTGGCTGGGATCCAGCGAAGCAGGCGGTTGCGAGTGAGGCGGCGGCGGCAGTGGCAGTCGGGGCAAGTGGCAACCTGGCATCCGCTGAACTGGCCAGGGTGATCGGCCTTGATAAATTTCGTCTGCAATCACCGGTGCCACTTGAAACATCGGAGCTGAATGACTGGGCCAAAGGACAGCAGTTAAAGGCAGCGCTGGCACGTATCCGTGGACGGATGAAGTTTCAGGGCAGTGCCAGGGCCAGCATCGGCGGCATGATTGAGCTGGTGGGTGTGGGTGAGCGTTTCAGTGGTAATGTCTTTGTGAGTGCGGTTGAACACGATATATCAAACGGCCAGTGGAGCACGCGTGTGGATTTTGGCATGTCGGATAACTGGTTCGCAGAACAGCGTGATCTGGTGGCGCCACCTGCCTCTGGATTGCTGCCGGGTGTCGAAGGATTACAGATTGGCGTGGTGATGAAACTGGACGAAGATCCATCCGGCGAATCCAGGATACAGGTTCAGTTGCCTGTGATGGAAGCGGAGCAGGAAGGGGTGTGGGCGCGGTTAGCCAATTTCTATGCATCGGAAGGTGTTGGTGCCTTTTTTATCCCGGAGATAGGGGATGAAGTGGTGTTAGGTTATCTGAATAACGACCCCAATAACCCGGTGGTGCTAGGCAGCCTCTATAGCAGTAAACGTGCTGCACCGTATGAACTCAGCGCGGACAACTACACCAAAGCGCTAGTGACGAAAGCGGAACTCAAGGTTGAATTCGATGATGAAAAAAAGATCATCACGATTGTCACCCCCGGTGAAAACACGGTGGTGTTGAATGATGACGAGAAGTCGATTCTGCTACAGGACCAGAATGGTAATAAGGTTGAGTTGGCAGATGGCGGGGTTACGATCGATAGCCCCAAAGACGTAAGTATTACCGCACAGGGGAAGATCACGCTGGAGGCGATGGGTAACGTTGCAGTGAGTTCTTCGACGGGTGATGTTTCGGTTGAAGGGCTGAATGTGGGCCTCACGGCCCAGGTTGGTTTTAGTGCTGAAGGCAGTGCCACGGCAGAGCTGTCGGCCTCAGGGCAGACAACGGTCAAGGGCGCGATGGTGATGATCAATTAGCATCGTTTGTCCATGGGATACCATTGATGGATTAACGAATATTCAGGAGGGGAAGTATGCCACCAGCAGCAAGAATTACCGATATGCATACCTGCCCAATGGTGACCGGGGTGGTACCGCATGTCGGCGGGCCGGTGGTTGGCCCGGGTGCGCCAACGGTATTGATTGGTAAAATGCCCGCCGCCGTTGTCGGCGATAGTTGTGTCTGCGTGGGGCCGCCTGACACGATTGCCAAAGGTTCTGCTACTGTCATGATCACTAATAAACCAGCAGCCAGATTGGGTGACTCGACCGCGCATGGTGGCAGTGTAGTGTTGGGTTGTGTCACCGTAATCATCGGTGGTTAGAACGACAATGGCTAAGGTGAGTACCGATAAACAGTTTCTGGGAACAGGGTGGGGATTTCCGCCTGTGTTTACAAAAAGCGCCAATGCGATGAGTGTATCGATGGTGTCCAATGAAGAGGATATCAATGAAAGCCTCCGCATATTGCTGAGTACTTCGCCCGGGGAGCGGGTGATGTATCCGGCCTACGGCTGCGGCCTGAAAAAAAGGGTGTTTGAGCAGATTGATGAAAGTGTAATGACCGCACTAAAGGATGACATTGCCCGTGCGGTGCTCTTTTTTGAGCCACGGATTACGTTGAATAGAATCGATGTGGATCTGGATGACCAGTTCAATGGCTGTGTGCGATTCTGCCTTAATTATACCGTGCGAACGACAAATAACAGAAGTAACATCGTTTATCCGTTCTACATTAGTGAAGGGACCAATGTGCGTCTTTGATGTCAGGATATAGAGCATAACAATGAAGGATTACGGTTTTAATACCAGCGTTTCAGACGGAAGTGACCAGGGCCAGCGCGAGCCGCTGGCATTTCGTGCTGGCTATTTTAATGTCGATGAAATGACCTTTGAAGTGTTGCTGTCGATGGCATCTGAATATGCTGCAACGATTAATTACTACAATGTTGCTAATCAGAAAGAGGGGAGTTGGGCAGCATTATTTAATTCCAATGAAGCCGTGATCATGGCGTTGATTGCAACCAGTGATGTGCAAAGCATTGAATCTGGCTTTACAAGGCTCGGTATGTCTGAGCTGACAGAACCCGCAGCGTATGTGATAGGTGTGGCGGCTAAACTTGACTTCTGGTTGCAGCGTCTCACGGTGGCGCCTACAGCATCAGCTGCACAGCTACGCAGTAACATCCACGATATGATCGGTGCTAATCTGTTGCCAGGATTGCATACGGCTGCTGAGGTTATGCTTCGTTCAGACAGTGCGGATGCAAGCGTTGCGATGGCTGATGTTAGTCACCTTAGCACAGTATGGGGTGCCACCACTGCTGAGGGCCAGTATACCTTTAGGCATGCGGCAGAAGTAGATCTCGATAATCATGAAGCGGTCGTTGAGCAGCTAGGGGCTGCGCTGCTAAAGATGACGGCGAGTATCCGATATCTTAAGACGTTGGTAGCCGATATGCTGGAACATTCACTGCAAAGCGAGTCGCATGAGCCGGCCATCGGTCTGTTTATGGTTTTTTTGCGGCTCTATGAAGTTGCGCAACAACGACTCAACCGTTTTAGCGCACGCCATCTTGATTTTTATTATCGTGATTGCCTGAATACCGCGCCACGTGGCCGGCAGTCCGAGAGTCTTTTTTTGAAATTTGAACCGGCGGCTGCGACAGGTGAATTTCTTGTGGATAGAGAGATTGCTTTCTCTGCGGATAAAAACCGCTCTGCTGGCGAGCGGTTACATTATCTTACGACACCGCTACTGGTCAGGCCTGCCTCTGTAAATGCTTTACAGACACTATTTTTGCAACGTAATTTACTTGTCTCCCCTGAGTGTGAGCTGGGGCATGTGACGCGCATTAAGGCATATAAACGTAGCCAGTCAGCGACTGAGTTACCTTCAGCTGTAGAACCCATGCCGCTCTTTGGTAGCGCAAAGCGTGGCATGAAATTGAATGGCCTTGCTGATGCCGAGATCGGCTTTTGTGTTGCATCACCGCTGCTGGCATTGAAAGAAGGACGCAGAGAGATTGAGCTCTCTATCGATTTTTCGATGCCCGATGCAGCATCTGTTGATGCGGAATTTAATGACGTTAACAGTGTTAACTCTTGCGAGACCTTTAAAAAGTGGTTTGGGAAAATTTTCAGTTACTATCTGCTGAGTGGTGAATCCTTCCTCAATGATCAGCGGCACAGCAGGCTTGTTGAGCTTGTGACAGAATATGGTGGCGATGATGGGGTCTGTCTATCGTTATTGAAAAGGTCATGGCAGGACCTCTTTTACCGTTTATTTAGCAGGCCTTTCGCGATTACATTGAGTGGCGAAAGCGGTTGGTTGGAGGTCAAAGAGTATCTTGTTGCGCCTGCAATAGAGGATGATGGCGGTGTCAATAGCGGCCTCAAAATTTCACTTTCACTAGGGCATGACGTTGAAGCAGTGATGTCTTATGATGCCGAAGTGCATGGTGGAAATCGCAATTGTAGCGTACCGATGATCAATGTGTGTCTTGACCCTGAGGCCAGTTTTTTTGCTTATTCGTTGCTGAATTCGGTGACAATTAAAAGTGTAGAAGTTGAGGTTGCGG
>CALZMY010000246.1 GCA_945788675.1 uncultured Gammaproteobacteria bacterium
CGTGTTTAACCGAATTGCCTACTATGCATTGATGCTGGAAGAGAGTGGCGAAATAACTGCGCCGTTGCACTGGAATAGCAATGGTAAGCTCGGTAATTTTATAAACATTGCACATCGACACAAGACTAAGGTGGATCTGGCGATCTATTCAGATTATTGGTCACAGTGGTCGGAGAGTTCGTTGAATGCCTCTGTGATGTCAGTCTACAACCAGTTGATGCTTCAAACTGAATACCGGCAGAGTGGTGTGATGGCCTATGTGCCATTTATGAATACTACGCTTGCCTCGCCTGATGGGGTGACGCTGTATTTTGATCGTTATTTCGATCATCCAAAATCGAGGCACAAAATCGTCGAGTTTGTCAGCCAGCTCTACGAGCGGCTTGCGGATCTTGATAAAAAGTATACGATCAACCTCCTGCTCGATGTGAGCCCAGCTGAACTGGCGAGTGGTAAGCGGCTCTTCAAGGATATCAAAAGCCTGCTGGTAAGCGATCAGAAGGATGCCCCTATCTATGTCGATTCATTGCTGATTTTTCTTGATGAACCGACCACGGATACGAAAAAGATTCTGCGTAGCAAGATTGAAAATGAGTTCAGTGGTGAGCAACGTATGAAGGTATTGCGCAAGGTGATTCCTGTAATCAGTCCTTATGGTCATGAAAATGATGAGCAAGGGGCATATGGTCAGTTTGATGATGATCTGGTGTACTTGAAAAATAATTTTGCTGGTGTAGGTCTATGGCCGATGCCGATGGTTTCTGATACCGATGCTTCTGAGATTTCACAGCGTTTGATCGAAACCTTTGGCATTAGCGATGGCGATAGGTTACTGAATACTCTTTCAAGTCGTTATCCTGCATTGTGTGAGTTGGCATGCCCAAACCGCTGGGCGTTTCGCCTTGGTCTCGATCTGCTGTTGCTGTTTATTATTGGGTATGGTGTGTTAGCACTGTTTTCACGTCGTATGCGACGCTTTTATAGCCGCTATTCTGTTTATTTTATGCTGTACATCGTATTGATGGTCGCGGTGTTTATGGTGTCCCTGATATGCGATCCGTTCTGGAAACAGAAGCGCGACATCGTGTTTCTAGGGTCGTTACTGATAGTGGCTGCATTCTTTATGATACGAAAATACAGTCAGGCAAAACAGGGACCACTTCCCTAGTGGCTGATGTTTATTGCTGAGTCGTGATAAAGGAGATACAAGATGGAACATGTAGATGCGCAGGTGACCATTGTGAAGAGTGACAAGGATGAGTCTATTGCTCGTCCAGTCGATGCGCTGGCGAATTATGAGCAGCTACTACAGCGGGTGGAGAAGTCGCATCCAAAGATGGTAAAGGGCGATGTCCTTGAACTGCTGCTTGCACGCGATGAACTGGAAACTACGTTTAATGTAAGGCCAGATGAAGATAGTGATGAATTGTTATCGCTGTTCGATGTTGATGAAAGACTTTCTGCGCTCGATTTTCGGCTGAAAAAAATCGGTGAGAAGCTTGCCAATACCATCAGTCTTGATAAATGGCGCGTGCGACTGCATCGCGAAGAGTCTGCATGGTGGTGGCACTTTAAACCGACACGCCATGTAGGTACATGGGATCGCGTCGACTGGTTATGGGATGCGCTGACACTGGGTTCCCTTGCCCTGGGGGCGAGTTTCATGGTGAGCATTATCTCGGCACTCTCAGTCGGAAGTCTTACTGTTGCGTCTACTCTCTCTACGATTGCTCAGGTTGGCGGTCTGGCGATCGTCAGTCAGGGGGCGCTGACTCAGCGTGGACAGGAGAAGGTGCGTGATTTCATGACGCGTTTCAATATCGCTGCCCGCTTTCAGAGCGAAGTGATGTTGATTGTGGCGCTATTGCTGTTGCTGACCGTCTATGTCACCCATAACTCATTAACAGAAGTCTATCTTGAAAATGGCCGTACGGCATACAGTCAGGGAGAGCTTGGTGACGCTGAATTAACCTTTCTTCGTGGGCTTGAGATTGAGCCAGATAATTCAACCTTTAACGCTGAGCTGGGGCGCATTTATGAATCATTGGGTGTGCTCAATAAGGCGATTGAGCAGTACTATCTCAATGTACAGTCGGGCGGTATCAAAGGGATCAATGATCTTGGGCGAACCTATATAAGCTGGGTTAATCCGGTGAGCAGAAAGAATGATCCAGCGCTGGCCGAGGCGTATCTGCAGATGGGACTGCAGCGGGCCAATGCTCAACCGGTACCCGATCAGGATCTGCGTTACCAGTTGAATCGTAACCTCGGGTGGGCATTGCTTAAACAGGAGAAGTTCGTTGAGGCAGAGCAACATTTAAAGACTGCGATTACGATTGATGAAGCGATCCCGGGAAATCAGATTGGCGGTGGTATGGCGTATTGCTTTCTTGCCTATGTTTATGAGCAAGGAGGCAATGCGGCGGCAGCTAATGAACAATGGGGACGTTGTGTTGTTAAAGCGCGTCCAGAGACCATTCACGAATACCGCTGGTTTTCTGAGGTGAAAAAAGGCGATATTGCGGCATGTGTTAATACCAGTAAAATCGTTTCCGGCCTGGATGACCAGCTTTTTGAGACGATGCAGCAGGAGCACTGTGCCGCGCTCGTTGCTAATAGCGGATTGGGCAGTGTCGGCAAGATTGCTGCGACTATTGAATAGTTCGTTCTGAACAATATCTGAATACAGATTTGATCATGTCAGGAGAGTAATGATAGTGCGCAGGTGGGTGAGTGGTTTTGTCGGCATGGTTGCTATTTTTAGTCTGGTCGGTGCGTTACTGTTATCGTATCAATATGTTGTCTATAAAGATGAGATAAATAGTTCTGCCAGGGATGAACTCAAAACGCTTACGTCCAGCGGCGCAGCACAGATTGATGCGGTACTGATGGCGGTGACGCGCTCTGCCGAGAGGCTCGCGAGTACCCTGAGTCGTGGCGGAGTACCTGAAAAAGAGATGCTCTCCCAGTTGCGTAAAACGCTGGGGGGTAATCCTCACTATTTTGGTGGCACCATTACGTTTCGTCCTCATGGTTTTAGTGCTGATGAAAGACTCTACTCGGCCTATTTCACCCGCTCGCTCGATGACGGCACATTCAAGTTTCAACGCCTCGATAAAGTCTATGACTATACGACCCCCGAATACGACTGGTATGTCGAGCCGATGAGCAAGGGAAGTCGTTGGGGGGAGCCTTACTGGGATGAGGCTGCAAAAACTTATTTGGTGACCTATTCAGCAGTGTTTTATGAAGCCACTGAAGATGATCAACAGGTTGCGCTGGGCGTGGTGACGATCGATATCTCGATGAATCAGATTCAGTCGATCATCGAATCGCTCGACCTGGGCCCCAGTGGGTTTGGTGCGTTGACCACTCGTGAAGGGAGTTACCTCTACCACCCAAACCAGGCGTATGTGCAGAATAAAAAGAACATCCGTGATGTGGCACAGGAAAAAGGGGATAATGATCGGTTGATCATTGCCAAAGATATATTGCAGGGAAAGGGGGGGGTAATTGATCATATCAGTACCACCACCGGACGGGCATCGTGGTTAATGTACGAGACAGTACCAGTGTCGGGATGGTCGCTGCAAAATACCTTTATCAAAGATGATTTGCCAATTGATGTAAATGTCCTGCGCAAGAAGCTCATCAGGATTATTCTGTTCGCGGCTGTCTTTTTGATCACACTCTTTTTTTTATCACTCAGGACTCATCATGGCGAGCATCACAGGATATGGCTCTTTACAGCGATATGCTCACTGGTGCTAATGGCTGGAATCGGCATGCTATGGCATCTGGCACTGACACATTATGCCTCTAATGATCTACCAGGAGCGAAGATTTCGGATAAAGAGACGCTCAAGGCGGTGATCAGTGGTTATACAGTAAGGAGTCAGGAGAAGCGTCTGGATTTACCGCATTATATCTCTACCGGGATCTATATCGATACGATCGAGTTCAGGAGCGCCAACAACCTGTTGATCGCCGGGCGTGTGTGGCAGTCATACGCAGCAGATTACCCCGTCGAGCTGAAAAAGGGGTTTTCGATTGGTCGAGCCAAGGACCTCAGGATTACAGAATTAAGCCGTACGCCGCAGAATGGAGGGGAAATGATTCAGTGGCGTTTTCAGGCGGACCTCAGGGTGAATCTCGATTATTCCCGTTATCCCCTTGAAGTGGAGCATCTCAATTTACAGTTACTACCCGCAGAGAGTGAAAAGAATGTGGTGCTGGTGCCGGATCTTGATGCCTACAAGCTGATGGCATCGTCCCTGTTACCGGGGCTGGACAGAGAGATATTCCTACCGGGGTGGGAGTTTTCCGGTACCTTTTTTGTGTTACGTGAAGAGCGTCTTCACACTGACTTTGGCATCAAGCGGAATCTGGATTATGAGCTGTTACCGACGCTCTATTATCATATCGGTATTCAGCGTGTCTTTGTCGATGCCTTTATCTCAAATCTGACACCGCTTATTATTGTCGCCATTATCCTGTTTGCACTATCGCTGCTGTCGAAAGAAGTTGAAGTTGGCAGAGTGTTGAGTATCTGTGTCGCGGTATTCTTCGTAGTCGTATTTTCACACCTGGCTATTCGTAAAAACATTCCATCAGGAGAAATATTTTATCTGGAGTATTTCTTTTTCGTTATCTATTTTTGCATCCTGATGGTGCCGCTTAATGCCTTGCGTTTAGCATTAAATCTGCCCTCACGGTTTTTCGAGTACAAGGATGGACTGATTGCACAGGCAGCCTACTGGCCGAGTGTGCTGGGAATATTTTTTATGATTACAATATGTAAATTTTATTGATTGTAGTGGGTAAAAATAATTTTTAACGAGGGAGATTGTGAGTGATAATTAAACGGGTTGCTGCGGAACAGAGAGTACTCTTTGTGATGTGGATAATGTTCCTGGTGATCTTCTATCTGGTGGCAGGCTATCTTGCGAGTAGTAATCTATACACAGATAAAATTGAATCAGAAGCACGTCATCAAGAGCGCATAGATCCGGATAAAACAGAAAGTGGCAAGACTGCACCTGATTACCAGCGGTTGAATGGCGAGCTCAATAACAGCGAGCAAGTGAAGGTTGGGCTCTATGTCGATCGGATTGAGGCGATATCCACCAAGGAGACACTATGGGTAGTGGATTTTTATCTCTGGTTCAACTGGCAGGGGGATCATATCAAACCGGGCGAGTCGTTTCATGTGGTCGATGGTGAGGTGTTGTCAAAGGAGCTTGTCAGGTCGCGTCGTGATGGCGATAGTCACTATGAACTTTACCGTGTCGCAGCACGCATTACCAAGGCGTTTAACATTATGCGCTACCCACTCGACCATCATCAGCTGACAATTCGTATCGAAGAGAATGATCTGCAATGGGAACAGCTGCAGTATGTACCGGATATGGAGGGTACAACATACAGTTCACGTGTCAATATACCGGGATATATCGTGTATCGTAGTGATCTGGTTAACAAACCCCATGCCTATAAAAGCAGTCGTGGAGATCCGCTTTCAGCGGCGGCACATAAGACTGTCTACAGCCAGCTGACCTACGCGTTGTCTATTAAACGGCCAGACTGGGGGCTATATTTCAAGATGTTTCAGGGGTTATTTGCGGCGGTTGCAATCGCTTTTCTTGCTTACCTGCTGGCACCTGCATCCGGCGATCGTATCGGACTCGGGGTGGGCGCCTTTTTCGCAGCGGTGGCAAATAGTTACATCAATCTGGCAGAGTTACCGGGGGTGGGGCGTGTTACGTTGACAGACATGGTGAATGGCATTGGTATGATTACAATATTACTAACACTGTTTGGCACCATTCTTTCCTCGTATCTTGCTGAACGAGAGGGGGACGGTGTCAGCGCACGTTTTTTTGATCGTAGTTCTTTGCTGGTATTCGTGATTGGATTTACTGTAACGAATGTTGTAATCGCCTTTTTTGCGGCGTTATAGATTAAGGAGGAAGATATCGGCCTAAAGGGGCTGCTATTTTTGAATATTAGATTATCAAGGGAGCGAGAGGATGCAATCGTATACTGATAAAAACTCAGAAGAGAGAGCTACGAGCAATACGGCTAGTCTGTTAGTGCAGGATAACAGTGCAACTACAGCTCAGTTTATCGATAATCGCTTGTCTACCGTTGTCCAGCGTAATTTAGCGCAGGAGGTCAATAATAGCCCGAGGCAGGTCGCACAGAGGCAGCAGCTACAAAGTCAGTTTGATGATGCAGTGCAGTTGCAGGCCGTCCCCGACGTAATGCAACGAACGGGACCGGAGGGTGAAGAACTATTACAAGGTAAGTTTGAAACTACGCAGCGAGTAGAGGATGAGGTGTTGTTGCAGGGTAAGTTTGAAACGGCACAACGAGTCGAAGATGAAGAATTACTTCAAGGTAAGTTTGAAACTACGCAACGGGTAGAAGATGAAGAATTATTACAGGGTAAGTTCAGTGCTGAGTCTGTTCAGAGAAAGCCAGAAGGAGCCCCGAATAATACGGGTCTGCCCGATAATCTGAAGGCCGGTATCGAGAATCTTTCCGGTTATTCGATGGATGATGTGAAGGTGCACTACAACTCGGATAAGCCGTCGCAGTTACAGGCCCATGCCTATGCGCAGGGTACTAATATTCATGTTGCTTCCGGTCAGGAGCAGCATTTACCGCATGAGGCGTGGCATGTGGTTCAGCAGAAGCAGGGCAGGGTAAAGCCAACAATGCAGATGAAAGGTAAGGTGAATGTTAATGATGATGCTGGATTGGAGAAAGAGGCGGATGTTATGGGAGCCAAAGCCCTGGGCAACGCCGTTCAGTCTAAAAATATCAATTCATTTACCACAAATTCAGTCCAACAAATGGGGAAAGTTACGCAACTGGTAACACCATTAAGCAATAGTGTGTTGAATGTCGTTGGTGAAGATCATGAGGAAACTGAGGCAAGGGAAGTGCGCGAAAAACAGTATACGACTGCACATGCCGGGTCGACAAAGTACTGGACAGAAGCGCAGTTTCGCGTGCGTGCTTTCAGTTTTTTTAAAGATTATCTAGAAGATAAGCGTGCGTTTGCCGATCCTTTTGAATTAAGGTTCAATCAGGCCCAGAAGTTTCTTGAAGACAATGCGGCCATTATTGACAGGGATGGCGCAGCTAATAGAAATACCCTGGTGGGGTGGGATAATCTCAACGACCAGCGAAAATTTATTAACAATCTCTGGGTGTATTTAGCCAATTTGTATTCTTCCTTCTTTGGAGCGGATCAGACAGATGGCTTTGAGGTGCCTGGTGCTAGAAAAACAACCATGCTGGGTTACCGGCAACAGATAAAAAATATCGCGGTCACGTGGCAGGCTGCAAGAGTGGATCTGGCAGCTGCTAGAGGGATGGGTGCCCCGGCAGCAGTCTTTGGCTGGACAGGTGGGGGCGTAGCTGTCACCTCTGAGGCCAACGCAAGGGCTAATTTCGCTCGCAGTGTGCGCGATTTGGCTGCACTGAATGTCGTGGCAGAAACAACTGCTCAACTTAGCCAGAATAGATCTGCCGCAATGCATGTTACAGCGAATAACAGGGCCAATGAAAGCGGTGTGTGGAAAATTGGCGATGCACATCGTGGCCACCTCGAAGGAGAGCCTAAGCCGCTAAGGTATAACCTTGTGAGCAGAGCAGCTTTCAATGCTGATTATAATATCTGGAA
>CALZMY010000247.1 GCA_945788675.1 uncultured Gammaproteobacteria bacterium
ACACTAACCTGGAAGCCTCGCCTATTTGGAAGCAACCTTTTCCAGACTATCTCGAATCGCCTCTACCATTACCATCAAAATACTCGAAGCAGGCGCGTTTAAAATCGCATCGTCTGTTTAAGTATCTCTTCTACTCAATGTTTGTGGTTTATGGGGTGTGGATGTATGTTAGAGAGCCGCTTGATCAGTCTGATACGACCGCAGTGATTATGCTTATAGCATTAATCTTATTTCAAGTTTTATCATCATCTTTTGTAAAAATTTCCCGAAATTACCTGGAGAGAATTTCTGATGACCCCAGGGAGGTAGTGCTAGCGAGTGAGCTTGCACCTTCATTGCTACTGCGCCCTTTCGCTTTTGACACCAGGGTGCCGGGTGGTTTTTTTACGCTTGATCCTAAGCCAGTCACTATTGAAAATGTGCTTGCAGAAACCTGTATAAAGATCGGTTCTTCTTTGATCGGGCTGGGTAGAAAAGATCAAATATTTTCTGGAGAAGGCGCTGCGCGCTTTCATGTGGATGACGACATGTGGAAGCCAGGATTGTTAGCGTTGCTCAAAAGAAGTAGTGCTGTTTTTGTGTTAGTTGGGGATACACCAAACCTGGAATGGGAGCTAGACCAGCTCTATTGCCGGGACGACCTGGATAACGAAATATATTTTATATTTCCTGCGACAAAGCTGATGCACACTAAATACAGGGAAACGCACTTTAACCAGATTGACAGCCTGGGCCAATGGAAAAAACAGATGCCTGCGGAGTTAATTTCCCGCTCACAGACTGATATTGTTTTATTCCACAAAAAGAGATGTTTTGGCGTGAAACAGATGTCTCGTACTGGTATGACGAGTGACCGACTGGTTGAGATTCTTGCTGAATATCACCATGAAAATAAATTTGATTAGCACGTAGGTTGTATATGGACTCCTCAGTGATTACAGGCACTGATTCTAACGTTAAGTCATGCGTGCTATGCCCAGGTAATGCGATTTAAGGGTCTTACAAATTGCGATAGCTGTTTTAGATTCGGTCTATATTTTGAGCGTTACTCCTGGCCTAAATGGAAGCGCTATACCATTAGGCACAAATGGTTTCGGGAGAGTATGCCACCGTGCTGAATGATCATCTGGCTTTATACCTGTATTTACTTTAAGCCCTTTTCTGCCGACACCATTGTTTACTACATCGTTTGAATTACCTGTGGACTGTCGGAAGAGGGGGATTGTTCTTCCTGTGATTATCTAGGTTGTTGTTATTTATGGAAAAGAAGCTCGCTCAATCCTGGCTGTCGATTCAATGCCAGATGATCCCTGATGTGATTGGGGCTGTGGCGATATTGAATATATCCTTAGGTGATGCAGTTAAACCGACGGCATGCTGGCCAGACGATGTTTCAGTCAATCCTGATTTACTTGCTGCGGCCAGTCTGGCGATGTCCCGGCAGGCGCCGGTGGTGAGTAGCAAGGGGTCAGACAGCAGTGAGGCGGGAAAGGAGAACCTGGTGGTTGCCTGCCCGCTGTTTCGAAAAGAACACTTCTACGGGATTGTTTCAGTTCAGGTAACGGCTCCTCAGGGGCAGCAAGCTACAATTATCCGTTTGCTACAGTGGGGCGCGACCTGGCTGAATATGATCCTGACAGTAGAGGATGGGGCGGTGGCGCAGTCATCGCCATTTGTTATATCTACCCTGGCGGCGGCATTGAAGAGTGACCATATAGAAGCGGCTGCGCATGCTATCGTCAATGAACTAATGCAACATCTGAGTTGTGAACGGGTCAGTATCGGGCTGATAAAAAATGGCAATGTTCAACTCGAGGCCTTATCCCAAAGTGCCAGTTATGAGCCTCGTTCGAATCTTATTCGCAATATTGAAGCGGCGATGGCTGAGGCGCTTGAGCAAGATGAGACGATTGTATTCCCCTCTGGCGAGGCTGATAAAAATACTCTGAATGAAGCTCATGCATTACTTTCAAATGCAGAAGATCAAGAAGCCGTTTGTACTATTCCCCTTACCAATAATGACATCACCATTGGTGCGATCTGTTTTGAGCTCCGGGTCGGACAGCCTTTTGAGCAGAGCATTGTCAGCCAGTGTCAGGAGATGGCACAACTGCTAACGCCGGTGCTCCAGATGAAACAGCTGGAAGGCAGGGCTCTGATAAGCAGGATCAAGGAGGGCATGATTACTGCGCCGCTTAAACGATTGTTAGGAGCGGACAGTCTGCGATGGAAACTTGTTCTGACAGGGCTGTTGCTGCTTGCGGTGATCACAGTATTTGGTAGTGGTGATTTTCGCATTACGGCACCTGCCAGGCTTGAGGGTATGGTACAGCGTGTCGTAGTGGCACCGTTCGAGGGATACATCGCTGAAGCTCACGTGCGGGCCGGGGAAACGGTAAAAGCGGGTGCTGTGCTTGTTGAACTGGATGATAACGATTTAAAGCTGGAGCGTCAGAAACTGATTGCTCAGCGAGGCGAGGTGGGGAAGCAGTATAACAAAGCGCTGGCGGGGCTTGACCATGCTCAGGCACGCATTACCCGGACCCAGGTGGCTCAGGTAGATGCAAAACTTGAACTGATAGATGAGCAGTTGGGACGAACAAAACTTCATGCCCCCTTTGACGGTGTAATCATTGCGGGTGATTTAAGTCAATCGTTGGGCACACCCGTAGAACGCGGCCAGGTATTGTTTGAAATGGCACCCCTCAATGAATATAGAGTGGTACTTCAAGTTGATGAGCAGGA
>CALZMY010000248.1 GCA_945788675.1 uncultured Gammaproteobacteria bacterium
ACTAATCTGCGATATCTGCGCTTCAAGATCAGGCCGCTGTTTAATGATGCGTTGTGCAAAATCGACAGGCCCTTCAGACGATTGCCGCTGGATGCCGATGGCCGAAATTTTTTTGCAGAAACGATGGTAGGCCAATGAAATGGAATCGAACCGTTTTCTGTCGCGATGGATAAAGAACAGCAGTATTATCGTCAGCGCTGCGATGATCGTAATGGCCATTATCACAGTCATCTGCTTAATTGAGTCGATGCCGAAGCGTGAAAGTAGCTGTGACTGCTTCAGTGAGTCATAACCGATGACCCACTGATTCCAGCCGTTATTTAACGTATCCCAGCCGTAACGAAGTTTGAGCCAGTGACTTGATAAAAAGGTGTTATCAAATTGCAACGTTGACTGGCGGTCAAAGAGTTCAGAGAAAGCGCTTTCGGCACCCAGTTCGATACGTTCTGGTGCGACGGCTGCAGTGGGGTCGACCCTCATCCACCCCTTGTTGGCAAGCCAAACCTCAGCCCAGGCGTGGGCATCGCGTTGGCGTACAATAAGATAGCCGCCGATCGGATTGAAGTCACCGCCCTGATAGCCGGTGACAATGCGCGCCGGGATGCCCGCAGCCCGCATTAACACCGTAAAACTGGCGGCGTAGTGTTCGCAAAAACCTTGTTGTGTATTAAACAGAAATTCGTCGACGGGATGGTTACCCAGCAATGGCGGCTTTAAGGTGTAACTAAATGGCTGCTGATTAAAATATTTCAATGCCTGTGCAACAATCGCCTCGGGTTCACGCAGCTGCTGTTGCCATTGTTGACCAAGTGATACGGCGCGACTATTTCTATTAGTCGGCAGTTGCAGCGCACGTTGTATCTCATTATTCGTTAATGGACCGGTTTCATATTCACTGTACGAGGTCATCTTGTAACGCTGAAGTTCCTGAACCTTCGACTGAGTCACCAGCCGAAAATCACTGCTGATGACGGCTTGCGGCGGTGCCGTCGCCGGCAGGTCAAGGCCATAGAGCCATTTTTGATTATGTGGCTCAAGGGTGACAGTGTAGCTAATCGGTTTTCCTGCTGGACGGTAATAGCTGATATCGTTGTCATTGGCATTTCCAGCGTACCAGTTTTTTCCGTCGGTGTTCCATAATACTGGCCCACGCCAGTAACTGAGGTTATTGTCGACAACAACATCATCAAAGGCGACGCGAAAGGCGATCTTATCTGACTGGCTCAGGTTACTGATGCTTCCCATTGACATCTCATCGTTAATCCCTGTGGTGCCGCTGTGGGCGTCATCGGGCAGGGACCACAGTGGTCCTGGGATGCGTGGAAAAAGAAAAAAGAGCAGCAACATCACGGGAGCGGCCTGCATGAAGAGTTTTGCGGTGAGTTTTAGATTGCTGGTGAACGCTTTTTTCTCCTGTGACAGGTTCAGCTCGATGAGTGTTGCAGTGAGCATGAAGGCGACTGCCATCATGTAGGCTGCCATCGGTAGTGTCTGGCTGTAGAGGACGAGTGTGATTGCCAGAAAATAGCCGAGCAGGATGACGACCACATAATCACGTACAGCGCGCATTTCTAATAATTTGAGTGACAACATGGCGGCGAGCAGTGCTATCCCCGCGTCACGTCCCAGTAGCGTATCGTAGTGCAGGTAGACGATGATGAGCGTGGTGACGAGTAGCAGCGTGCGCACGAGTTTGTGTGGCAGCGTGGCGCTGGCACGTCGTTCAATGGTGAAACGCCACAGTCCAAACAGCAGGCAGAGTACGGAGATTGCCAGTGGCAGGCGTAATGTGTGCGGTGCAAACGCGAGCAGTAGCGACGCGAGTAACCACATGGTGGTATTGCGTGACGTGGTGATATGGAATAGATGTTTTTTCATCGCGCTGTGATTAAACAGGTTGATATAACGCAAGTGCCTTAAGGCAGCGGTGTAGGTGATCGCTGCCCCGGCCTGGCGGGATAGTGGCGCCTGGAATACGCAGTCCGTAGTTGATCTCGTTCTGTTCCGCATCAATGACCCAGCGGCATAACTGGCTGAGGCGCACCTCTGTGTCAAGACCTTGCAGCGATTCCCAGTCAAACCACAACTCGGTCGACTCGTTGTCACCAAAACGTTTGGTCAGTAGTTCGTGGCTGTGGGCCGCTGCTTTCCAGTTGACGTGGCGTGGTGAGTCGCCGGGATGATAGCTGCGGAAACCGATGAAATCGTCGCCACCATTTGGTAAGTTACAATTGCCTGTGCCGTTTCCTTTGCTGCTGGGAGGTAACGATTGCTCGGCGGGGCGAGGGTAGACCAGGCATGATGTGGGCAGTGTGAAATGGGTCCATGCCCGAAATAATCCTAATGGAAACACGGTGTCGATGGTGATCTGTTCAATCGCCTGCCAGCCGCGCCGAGAGGTCGATTGAGTCAGTTTTGCTTCTGCCATGTTGTCACCGCCATCGATGTTGGTGATGATGGCTGGCTCGTCTTTGAAGCGCATGTGTATGTTATAGCGCGGGTGTTTATCGGGTATTGCGAGTTGCAGGCAGAAGGTTGCGGGTGAACCGCAAAAGACGGCCTTTGATTTGCCTGCGCGCAGCTTGAGATTTAGCAGGTTACGGTAGGTGTGGATGATCGATACCAGCCCGATGCTGGCAAGCAGAAAGGTAAGGACAAAGCCGAGGCTATTGTTGTAGTTGGTCGCGCCGACCAGTAGCAGCATCAACAGCATTGAAAAGAGTATGCCGTAGTAGGTGGGCAGGATGTAGATGCGCCGTGTGGTTAATATAACTGAATCGCTACGATCACTGCCGCTGCGCCGTTCTATGTTGAAGAAACGTGAAGCAAGATGTTCAATCGAGGGTGGCAGGTACTTCATCTATCAGGGGGAGATGCTGTTTAGCCGATCGGTTTAATCAAGTGGCACTGTCAACAGGTGCGACACGAGTTCGGCATTATCCTGCGCTGAAATCTCAGCGGAGGGCTGCAGGCGGTGGTTGGTCGTGGCTGGCAGGATGGCCTGAATATCTTCAGGTAGCAGGTGGTCGCGATTGTCGAGGATTGCCCACGCCTGCGCGCAGCGTAGCATCGCGATACCGGCACGTGGTGACAGACCGTTGCGGTAACAGGGGCTATGGCGGCTGAAGTCGAGAATTTTTTGCAGGTAATCGATCAGTGAATCGGAGACATGAACCTGCGCTACTGAGGCCTGGATTATCAGCAGTTGTTCTGGCGTGATCGTAGCTTCAATGTCCCGTAATATTTCGCGGCGGTCGCGTCCTTTGAGCAGTTCCTTTTCATGGGCTTGATCGGGATAACCGATCTCAAGGCGCATTAAAAATCGATCCAGTTGTGATTCCGGCAGCGCAAAGGTGCCGATCTGGTTGCTGGGGTTCTGGGTTGCAATGACGAAAAACGGCGACGGCAGTGGATGCGTCTCCCCTTCGGTGGTGACCTGATATTCTTCCATCGCTTCCAGCAGTGCGCTCTGTGCCTTGGGCGTGGCACGATTGACTTCGTCCGCGAGCACCAGTTGCGAAAAAACAGGGCCGGGATGAAATTTAAAGCTGGCACTATTTTGATCGTAGACTGAAACACCGAGGATGTCGGCGGGCAACATATCGCTGGTGAACTGAATGCGCTGGAAGTCGAGATTGAGCACGCGGGCAAGCAGGTGGGAGAGGGTGGTTTTGCCTACACCGGGCTGGTCTTCAATTAGCAGGTGGCCTCGGGCGATCAGACATGCCAATGCCAGGCGCAGTGTGTGCTCCTTGCCGAGAATAACCTGGTTCATCGTGTTAAGCGTTTGTTGCAACAGGGCGCTGCTGTTGATCGTTCTCTCCTGGGATGACAAAAGGTTCGAAGCGGTCTGGCTCATTATTTTTCCATTGAGGTTGCGGATTAACATAAGCCTGTACAGCGGTTGTTCTGGCTTCTCCTGATGTAAAGGATTAGCGGCAGAAAAAAGGGATGATTTAATCCCTTTGGTCAGTAAAAGCAGCAGGGTATGGGGTGTTGCCAGGCAGCAGAGAGCGCTTAGTCGATGTGCAATTTTACTGCTTGTGGGATCTGGATTTCGACTGCGAGAGGCAGATGATCGGAGAGAGACTCATTAATCACTTCAACGCTGCGAATCTTGACCGACTGGGTAGTCAGAATATGGTCAATATTGCGTTTTGGCCGCCAGCTTGGGTAGGTGTTGTAGATGGTGTTAGGGCGAGTTAGATTGGTATCGCGCAGTAACATCGTCATCTCGTCGCTGTTGGGCTGACAGTTGAAGTCACCCATCACCACCACATGTTCAAATTGATTGACCAGGCTGCTGATGAAGTTGAGCTGATAAGTCCGGGCTGATTTGCTCAAGGCAAGGTGTGCCATCAGGACGATAAGAGGGTTGTCGGGAGAGCCGTAGCGCGCCTCCATCACCCCTCGACCGGGGATCAGCCCGGGCAGTTTGTGCGTCGCGACCTGATAGGGCCTGTATTTACTCAGCAGGCCGTTGCTATGTTGGGCAAACTTGCCCAGGTTACGGTTGGTCTGATGATGCCAGTGTGGGAAATCGGCCTTTTTCGCCAGATATTCCACCTGATTGATAAAAAAGCTACGCAAGCTGCCGCCATCGGCTTCCTGTAGCGCTACCAGGTCAAATTCACTGATGACGTCGGCAATGCGGTCGAGATTATCGAATGATCGCGCGTGGGGTAGCAGGTGTTTCCAGCATTGCGTCACATAATGGCGCATATGGGTTGATGCCATCCCTACCTGTATGTTGAAGCTCAGGAGCTTGATACAGTCATCATTCATTATCGCCATAGGCTTTATATCTATACTTTCAGGGAGTTGCATTCAGTTTATTTAATTATCAGGCTGGTTGTTAAATTGGTTTCTTTTCTTGTTGTGGGCAATGTGCCGTGCCGTTCCAGTAATAGTTAATAGTAGCGGCACATTGCAAATTCAAGAGAGCATATTTTTAATGGGGGTATTACTGGCGTCATTTCACAGCCAGTGTCAGCCACTCAATATATGACAACAAAATGGGTTAAGAGTTGCCTTCAATGGCAATTAAATGGTCAATGGCCTTGATAACCCCGGGGAAACCTTGCTTGCCCATGCCATTATCGATGCGATATTTACCATTGACAATCACGGTAGGCGTTCCTCCAATGCCATATCTACTGGCGAGTTTATCAGCGCGTTTTACCTTGCTGTTGACGCTAAAGGATTTAAATGTTTTGCGGAAGTCGTCATTATTGATGCCGTGCTCTGCAAAAAATTCCATCAGGCTTTTTTCGGTATTGAGGCGGCGTTTCTCATTGTGTATCGCATTAAATAAAGGTTTGTGGATCTCTTCCAGTTTGCCGAGTGCCTGAGCGGTAAAGAAGGCGCGTGCATGAATCGCCCAGTTTTCACGCAGAATGACCGGGATGCGGATGAATTCAACATTGTCCGGTTGGGTTTTAAGCCAGCGATCAATATGTGTCTGGAAGCGATGGCAGTGAGGACAGCCATACCAGAACATCTCGATCACTTCGATCTTCCCACTGTTCTTGATGGGGTGCTGAGCGGGTTGTATGAGTTGGTAGTTGACCCCTTCTTTCACTTCGCCTGCGGCATGTGTACCTGGGGCAAAGGCTAAAAACAGGAACGGTATTAGGCTTGCTAGCACGCTTTTCATCGATGGCACCTCAATTAATAAAGGGGATATGTGTTTAGAATTGTGTGGTTATTATGTCGTCAGATTAGCTCTCAATATGAATAAGACTATTGAAGTTTCAATTTGTTCGCAATATCTATGGTGATTTTATCGGTGTTTGGTGGTGAATGAGGTATTATGCGTGGCACTTTAAGAGAAGAATGACACCCTCTGGCTTGAATAGTCAGCAGTTTATATATTTGCAGGAGATAGTTGATGACAACAAAAACTTTTGATTTGGCACAGTTCCTCAATCAGCAGCATCTATGTGAATCGTTAACGATTAAGGAAATCCAGACATTACTCGATTACACCGAGCTGGTCGTTTACAAAAAAGGTGATGTTATTACCGATATTGGTGAAGTAGGTGATGCGATCTATTTTGTGGTCTCTGGTGAAACGGCGCTTGTTTTTGAGGAGCGTGGTAGCGAGATGGAGATTGGTCGTATGACTGAAGGCGAACTGGTCGGCGAGATGTCCTTTTTTGATCGTCAGCCAAGGCTGCTACGGATGCGTGTTGCCACTGATAATACCCAGCTGATGAGGTTGTCGCGTGTGATGTACGACCGCTTGCGAGTAGAACACCCTTATTTGGCGGTGGTTTTTCTTGAGCATGCGATCATCAGTCTTGATCATCTGGTGCGTCGTGTGAGCAGCGATGAAATGAGCCTTAGCCGTTACGTCTACGGGCGTGGGGGTAAGCGCTAACGCTTTTAGTGCCTGAGTATTATTTCCGCAGTAAAGTGTAAAGTTAACGATGTCCGATCAGAATCCTGCCTACCGTCGCGCCACTTTCATGTTGAGTGTGGCTTCGCTCTCACAGCTGCCGCCAGACGAAGGCGCGGAAGTCGCCATTGTGGGGCGATCCAATGCCGGTAAATCTAGCGCAATCAATACCATTACTGGCATCAACGGGTTGGCGCGCACCAGTAAAACGCCGGGACGAACGCAGCAGATCAACTTTTTTGAGATTGCGGATGAGCGCCGTCTGGCCGATCTGCCAGGTTATGGCTACGCTAAGGTGCCGCTCAGTGCCAAGCAAAAATGGGTGAAGTTGATAGAGGACTATTTTCAGACACGACAATCACTGAAGGGATTAATCATTGTCATGGACTGTCGCCGTCCACTGCAGGAGCTCGATAATCAACTGCTCTCCTGGTGCTGCGCGGCAAAGATGCCGGCGCACCTGCTGCTGACAAAGTCGGATAAGCTGAGCCGAGGAGGTGCCGCTAACGTCTTGCAGCAGGTGCGGAGCGAAGTTGCCAGCATGTTCAATACCGAAGGCGATCAAGAGATTACAATGCAACTGTTTTCGTCACTGAAAAAAACAGGGATCGAAGAGGCGCACTACTGTCTTGATGGGTGGCTAAATTTTAGAGAACCTCTAATTTAATTTTCAGGCGACCGAAGGAAGTGCCCGTGGTACGAGGAACGAAGTGACGAAGCAATCTCCTAACTTGATGAATCTTATAGTATTGAGATTGCCACGCTTCGCTCGCAATGACACATGACGTAATTAATCAGAGGTTCCTTAGATAAAAAAATCCCCGGTTATTTTAGAGAGAGGGAGGGAATAACCGGGGGTTAAAACTCATACTGAGCTTGGGGTAGTTCAGTATGAGATATTCACTCAGGGAGGCTGAGTGGCGTGTCCAAAGACACACTTGATACATATGACGGCCGATGTCAGGAAAAGTTCAGCTTTTTTTTAACTTTTTGCCAAAAAATTATCAAAGTGTCAAAAATCGTGCCTGCTTCCCCTTAATGGGCTTCATCCCAGTTCTTGCCGCTACCGATATCAACCACGAGGGGTACGGCCAGTTTTGCCGCATCGCTCATGCAGCTGCGAATGCCTTCTCTTGCCGCTTCCAGACGCGCCTCTGTGACTTCGAAGACCAGCTCATCGTGTACCTGCATCACCATAGTGACGTCGCCAGGGCCATTATTACCTGATGGGTACTCTGCACCCAGGGGGCACTCTGCACCCAGGGGGCTCTCTATTTTGAGCCATGCGGAGGTCTTTAGCATCGCCATTTTGATGATGTCGGCGGCACTGCCTTGCATCGGGGCGTTGATCGCGGCACGTTCGGCATACTGACGGCGTTGTGCATTACGGGCGTTGATCTCTGGCAGATAGAGGCGACGGCCGAAGATTGTCTCGACATAGCCATCGGCCCTGGCGCTTTCACGCATGCGGTCCATATAGGCCAGCACACCCGGGTAACGACTAAAATAGAGGTCGATATACTCCTGCGCCTCGTGCCGGCCAACACTGAGCTGTTTGGCCAGCCCAAAGGCCGACATGCCGTAGATCAGGCCGAAGTTGATCGCCTTGGCGCGACGCCGTTGTTCTGCGGTGACGCTGATGGGAGTGGTGTTAAATATCTCAGCAGCGGTGGCGCGGTGGATATCGTCACCGCGCTGAAAGGCGTCGAGTAACCCCGCGTCAGCGGAGAGGTGTGCCATGATGCGCAGTTCGATCTG
>CALZMY010000249.1 GCA_945788675.1 uncultured Gammaproteobacteria bacterium
TACAAAGAGAGTGCCGGTACATAGGTGATAATCAACACCGCGAGTAGCAGGATAAAGAAGAAAGGCAGCGTCGCCCTGTAGAGTTGCATGACCGGCTTTTTAAAGCGATAACTGGCGATGAAAAGGTTGAGTCCCACTGGCGGGGTGAAGTAGCCAAGCTGCATGTTGGCGAGGAAGATGATGCCGAGGTGTACCGGGTCGATGCCGTAGCCGAGTGCGATCGGTAGCAGCAATGGAATAATTAAAATCAGTGCCGAGAAGATGTCGAGCATTGCACCAAGGATAAGCAGGAAGATGTTGAGCAGGATTAGGAAGGTGAGCGGGCTATCCACATGCGCCTTGATGAATTCAAACATGCGGGTGGGGATCTCAGCATCGATCATGTAGTTGGTAGAGGCGAGCGATACACCCAGGATGATCAATAATGCCCCGACCAGTACCATCGAGTTGCGCATGATCTGTGGCAGCTTGCTGAGTGGGATCTCGCGATAGATGATCACTTCGACGATCAATACATAGAGTGCGGTCACGGCAGCGGCCTCCGATACGGCGAAGTAGCCGCTATAGATGCCGCCCAGTACAATGAACGGTAGTGGTATCTCCCAGCACGATTCTCGCAGTGCGCTGCTGACCTCTTTCCATTCCATTGAGTGGGTGGGTAGGCCGCGGTTCTGCCACATGCTCCAGCCGGAGAGCATCAACAACATCAATACCCCGGGGATGATGCCGGCGAGGAAGAGTTCGTCGATGGTGAGTGGTTCGCCGATGCCCATCTGTTGCACGATGACGGCGTAAAGAATCAGTGGCAATGATGGTGCAAACAGCAGGCCGAGACTACCGGAGGTGGTGATTAACCCAAGGTTGAAGTTTTCTTTGTAGCCCGCTTGCATCAGGGCCGGAAAGAGCAGTGCGCCGAGGGCGACAATGGTGACGCCCGATGCACCGGTGAATGCGGTGAAGAGCGCGCAGGCGAAGAGTGAGACGATCGCCAGCCCGCCCGGCATCCAGCCGAGCAGTGCGCTGCTGAGCCGCACCAGCCGTGCCGGTGCCTGGCTCTCGCTGAGCAGATAACCGGCAAAGGTGAAGAGTGGAATGGAGACCAGCATCGGCATCTCGGCGAGGCGGAAGAATTCGATCGCCATCACAGCGAGGTCGATCTCGGCCTGGTAAAAGCCCCACATCGCACCCGCGGCAATCACTGCAAACAGCGGTGCACCGAGCAGTGCAAGGACGATCAGCAGCAGTGTGATTAACATTATGAGTCAGCGCCGTTTCGATGTGCTGCTTTACGGATCAATGCGACACAGCGTGCAAGGCAGGTGAAG
This sequence comes from uncultured Gammaproteobacteria bacterium, assembly GCA_945788675.1. Lineage (GTDB taxonomy): Bacteria > Pseudomonadota > Gammaproteobacteria > SZUA-140 > SZUA-140 > SZUA-76. The sequence goes on from CALZMY010000249.1 coordinate 1,326, forward strand.
GCGCAGCGCAGTGCGATCAGGCCAAAGCCAAATGGGATGATCGCTTCGCATAGCCATGCTGGTACTGATTCAAATGCAATGGTGCCATCCTCATACTCCATCATCACAAAGCGCGTGCTGTGGTAGCTGAGCAGCCCGCAGACAACGGCAGTGAAGAGGTCGAGGATGATCTGGTTAATCCCCTTGAGATGTGGCGGCAAAAAGCGTGATAGCACATCGATGCTAATATGGTTCTGTTCGCGTGTTGCGACCATTGCGCCGAGCATGCCGACCCATAACACCAGAATGCTGAGTGATATGTCGCCCCACGCGAGGCCGCTGTCCCAGAAGTTACGCATAATGATCTGCGTACTGGCGAGTGAGATCATCACCAACAGTGATAGTGCGAGCAGGCTGTTCTCAACAAAGGTAATGATGCGATTGATGAGCTGTAGCGGGTTGCCGTTTGGCTCGTGTACTGAGTTGGTCTGCGGCATTCCCTGTCTAAAGGCCTGGGTGATGGTGATTAGTTGACTGTGGGCTGATGATGTTGCACAGCGACAGCCGGGGTGCGATATTCGTCAAGATGTTGTTGCAGTGTATTGACGATCTCCTGTGACAGCACCCCTTTTTGAGTCATGCTCAATTCTACATTTTTGCGGATATCGAACCACTGCCCGGTCAGTTGTGGCGAGAGTTTGATAAAGGTGATGCCCTGCTCCTGTAGCGCGCTGCGTGCGCTGAGGTCATCCTGGCGATTGATCTTGTTGAGCCGTTTGAAAGTATTGCCCATCACCTCGGAGACGATCATTTGATCGTCGGCAGAGATGCGTTTGAATCTTTTTTCGCTGATCACCATGGAGGCGTAAAGGTAAGAGAGGGGTTCGTCCATCAGGTATTTCACGCGGGTGTGCCATTGCAATGCAATCGCGCCGCTGGCGGAACCGGCGATGGTATCGATTAGTCCGGTCTGCAGACCGGTGAGTACATCGGAGAGTGCCAGCGAGATCGGTGAGATGCCGACCGACTCAAATGCAGCACGACTGACATCATCATTCTGTGGTACCCATACTTTTTGTCCTTTGAAGTCATCGATGATTTTGATCGATTGATTTGACATCAGATAGGCAAAGCCCCCTTCGGCGAGGCCAAAACTGACGAAGCCATTTTGCTTCAGGCCATCGATCAACTGTGGGTCCATTTTCTGGCGCACATAGTCGACCTCCTCTTCGTTGCGAAAGGTGAACGGCAAGCTGTAGATACCGATATCTGGATAGATCGCAGTGAGGCCGCCACTAACGATAGCGCCACCGTGCAGCTGGCCGATGCGTATCTTGCGTAACACACTCTGATCATTACCCATAATGCCGCCAGGGAAGAAACGGAATTTTACCCGCCCACTGGTGCGTGCCTTGATCTCGTCAGCACCTTTGCGCATCTCGTCCATCCACGCGGTTCCGTCCGGCGCAATGGTCGCAATCTTGAAGGTCAGTGCCTGCGCAGGTGCCGTGGTGCATAGCGCAATCGCCAGCAGGGTGAACATCATCAATAAACGTCGCATCTCTTCACTCCTCGAAATATGCGGCAGAACTATCTAGTAGCTGGCGTGCCTGTTGCTGTGCCAGCGTGTTGTTGAGCGTGAGGCCATTTTCTTCCGGATCGGCAGCAAGCACCTCATTAAGGAGTGTATCGTGCAGTTCCTGGTCAAAGATTAGCCTTGCGTAGCGTCGCGCATATTCCACTTTAACATAGAGGTTGCGGCCATCTGAATATTCGATGGCGCGTTCGAAGTGAGCACGTCCCACTTCAGGCTTGCCACCGAGGGCCGGGGGGCGCAGGGTGCGTAGTACGCCGAGGTAGAGCTGCGCCTGGCCGCGGTCGTATCGCTCATCAAGTGTGATGATCTGTTCAAAGGCGAGTTCGACCTTGGGCAGCTCGGCGATGGCGCGAAAGTCGCCGCTGTGGCTCTGAATCCAGCCCACCCATGCGGTGGCGTAGCCGTACAGCAGTGCCAGGTCATCGGCCTCTACCTGGGTGATTTCGCGCGCGAATTCATCAAACGAACCTTTGTCATGTCGGCACACAGCGGGGTATGGCTGGCAAAGTGCGCGGCGCGCATAGTCATGTGCCTTAACGGAGAGTCGTGCGGCACGCTGTTTGTCTTCAACGAAGATACCGGCGTAGGTATCGTAAAGGCGCGCACCGGCGAGCAGCAGGTCTTCGTTATCAGGATCGTTGAGGATGAAGCCGTCGATCAGCAGCAGATAGGCCGGTTCGCCGTCACGTACCGTGGCAAGGTCATTTTGATTGGTGATCGCGAGCGAAAGGCTGTCTGCCACGCTGCGCATCGCGCTTGAAGCACACCCGCTGATGAGTGTCGCCAGTAATAGGAGGCCGACAAGCCTGGCTGTAAGTTGCGTGTTCAATGTTAACCGATTGATTTGTCTGGATAGTCGCTAGGCTAACTGTAAGTCAGCGACAACACAAGTGGTGACGCCCGTCCGTGGGCGTTTAAACAGCCGGTTAAGCGGTTATAGATAGCGATCAGCAGCGCGCGATGTATTAGCAAATCATCGCCGCGCCAACGGTGTTGTTGGTGAAGCTGTCGATGATGATGAAGTTACCGGTGGCGCGATTATCAGCATAGTGATCAAAGGTCAGCGGACTCATCAGTTTCAGCGAGATCTTGCCTATTTCGTTGACGGTAAGCTCTTCGGCATTTTCATCCTGGGTCAGCGCGTTGATGTCAGTGCGGTATTGAATCTCCGAGACCATCGCCTTGACGGTGTTGGTGGCGTGTTTGATGAGATATTTTTTACGCGGCGTCAGTGGCTCCTCGCCCATCCAGCAGACAATCGCATCGATCTCTTTGGCGATTTGCGGTGCCTTATCGGCGTGGACAATGATGTCGCCGCGCGAGATGTCGATCTCATCTTCCAGCGTCAACGTGACACTCTGTGGCGCGAAGGCCTCATCAAGGTCGCCGTCGAAGGTAACGATCTCTTTAACCTTTGACTTTTTACCCGCAGGCAGTTGCATGATTTCGTCGCCCGCTTTAACGGTGCCAGAGGCGATGCGCCCCATGAAGCCGCGGAAATCGGGCAGTTCTTTGGTCTGCGGGCGGCACACATACTGCACCGGGAAGCGGAAATCACATTCGTCGATATGGCCGCTGACCTCAACCCCTTCGAGGGCCTCAAGTACCGTCTGGCCGCTGTACCACGGCATATTGTCGCCACGATCCACCACCATGTCACCGGCGAGGGCCGAGATCGGGATGCAGATCAGGTCGTGAATATGCTGGCGTGCACAGAACTCGCTCAACTCTTCTTTAATACGGGTGAAGGTCGCTTCATCATAGTCGATCAGATCCATCTTGTTGATCGCCACAATCAGATGCGGCAACCCTAACAGGCCGATGATATGGGTGTGACGACGGGTCTGCTGCAGCACCCCCTTGCGTGCATCGATCAGGATGACAGCAGCATTGGCAGTGCTGGCACCGGTGACCATATTGCGGGTGTACTGCTCGTGCCCCGGACAGTCGGCCATAATAAATTTACGCTTCGGGGTCGAGAAGTAGCGATAGGCGACATCGATGGTGATGCCCTGTTCGCGCTCTGCAGCGAGACCGTCGGTCAGCTGTGCCAGGTCGATGCTGTCGGCACCGTCATCGGCACCATCGTCCTTGCGGACGGCCTGGAGTTGATCTTCAAACGCCCCCTTGGTGTCGTACAACAAGCGTCCAATCAGGGTGGACTTGCCGTCGTCGACACTGCCGACGGTGACGAGGCGTAACAGTTCGATTTCTTGATCTGAAGCTTGATTTGAACTTGGCATTTAGAAATAACCTTCCTTCTTTTTATCTTCCATGCTGTTGGAGCCATGGTCGATGATGCGAGTCTCACGTTCACTGCGGGTGGCGATGCTCGCCTCTTCAATAATTCCTTCGATGGTGGTCGCGCTGGAGCGAACCGCGCCGGTGCAGGGCATGCAGCCGAGTGTGCGGTAGCGAGACATCACCATTTTGGGCTCTTCCCCTTCGAGCAGGAACTGCCCCTCTTCGGCCGGGATCAGGTGGTTGCCGCGTTCAACCATCAGGCGTTCCTTGGCGTAATAGAGCGGCACAATCGGAATGCTCTCTTCGCGTATATATTGCCAGACGTCCATTTCGGTCCAGTTAGATATCGGGAAGACACGTACCGATTCACCGTCATGGATGCGGCCGTTATAGAGACTCCACAGTTCGGGACGCTGATTTTTCGGATCCCACTGACCAAAGCTGTCGCGCATCGAGAAGACACGTTCTTTAGCACGCGAACGCTCTTCGTCACGGCGCGCACCACCAAAGGCGGCGTCATAACCGCCGATCTCAAGCGCTTCAAGCAGCGCGCCGGTCTTGAGTGCGCCGCAGCAACGTGCCACGCCGAACTCCTGTGGGTTCATCCCTTTGGCGATGGCATCTTCATTGCGGTGGACAATCAACTTTGCGCCGACTTCCTTGACGTACCAGTCGCGGAATTCATACATCTCCTTGAATTTGTAGCCGGTATCGACATGCAGCAGCGAGAAGGGCAGGGGGCCCGGGTGGAACGCCTTGCGCGCCAGGTGCAGCATCACGCTGGAGTCTTTCCCGACGGAATAGAGCATCACCGGATTGCGGAACTCCGCGACCACCTCGCGCATGATGTGGATGGATTCGCTTTCCAGCTCTTGAAGTTGTGTCAGTTTGTGTTGGGACATATTTTAGTCGATCGTATTGCTTAAATTATCAGATTTTGTCGATTACTACTTTTATTAAAGTAGTGGTGCGACAATATGTGCGTAAATCACTTTTCCACACAGAAAAGCGATTTTTAAAGCGCGCCATATTATACCACGCGCAATAAATAGAAGGGAGAGGCTTTAACTAGAGCCCAATCTTCATTGAATCAGGATAAAGAGCGCCGAACTGCCGCGCACCACGTTGAGCAGGATGCCACGCCGTGATATTTTTAGCGCCTCAGCCAACGAGGTGAAATCGGTCACGGTGCGTCGATTGGCCGAGACCACCACATCGCCCTTGCGTAGCCCTGCACGCCAGGCACGGCTGTTGGGTTCGGTTTCGACCACCAGCACGCCATTGATCTGTCCATATAGTGGTGAGCCCTCTTCGATGCGCCTGAAGACAGTGCCCTCAAGTCTCGCATCAAATTGTTTTCCCTGGGCTTTATTGGGTTCTGGGTCGGCGATTTTGGTCTTGATGGCCAGCTTCTTGTTGCCGCGTAATATTTCAAGTTTTACCTTGTCACCGACGCGCAGCAGGCCGAGCTGGTTGCGGATATCGAAGGCGTTGTTGGTGGCGTGGTCGTTGACGCTGATGATCACATCGCCGATCTGTAATCCCGCCTCGGCGGCCGCAGAATCGGGTGCGAGCTGGACCACGACCGCGCCGGTGGTCTGCTGGATATCGAAGGCACGGGCCAGTTCAGGGGTCAGGTTCTGCGCCGAAACGCCGAGCTTGCCGCGTTTAACCTCGCCGTATTTAACCAGTTGTGCCATGATCTGCCGCCCCATATTGGTCGGAATCGCAAAGCCGATGCCGACATTACCGCCGCCGGGAGCGATAATGGCGGTGTTGATGCCGACCAGTTCGCCGCGCAGATTGACCAGTGCGCCGCCCGAGTTGCCGGGGTTGATCGACGCGTCGGTCTGGATGAAATCTTCATAGCCCTCGATGCCGAGGCCGCTGCGCCCCAGCGCACTGACGATGCCGGAGGTGACGGTCTGGCCAAGGCCAAACGGATTGCCGATGGCAACGACAAAATCACCGACACGCAGCTGGTCCGAATCGGCCAGCTTGAGCGCGCTGAGATTGTCATTGGGCACCTGAATCACTGCCACGTCGGCCTCCGGATCGGCCCCTACCAGGGTTGCGTTGAGGCGTCGGCCATCCTGCAGGGTGACGGTGATTTCGATCGCTTTATCGATGACATGGCTGTTGGTGAGGATGTAGCCGTTGTCTGCATCGATGATCACGCCGGAGCCGAGGCTCTGGGTGTCACGGTGGCTCGGCTGCTCGGGGAGATTAAAGAAACGGCGAAAAAATGGATCCTGTA
>CALZMY010000250.1 GCA_945788675.1 uncultured Gammaproteobacteria bacterium
GCTCGGCTAAGTAAGATCTTCCCGGCGCGTTACGCAAGACAAGTCAAGGTGGATGCGTATGTGGAGTAACTACCTGTTGTTGGTCATTGTGCTGTTGCTGGCAGGCTGTGCCGGGACAGCGCAGAAAGTTGACGAAGATATGCTACAGCAGGACACTACGGCCGGGGCTGCTGAACCAGATATGAGTGCGGTGATTGCCGCGCTTAACGATGGTAAATCGAATGTGGCCGAGACGTTGTTACGCGAACTTGCCCAACGTAATCCGCAGGCGGCGATGCCGTGGGTAAATCTGGGCCTGATTAGTTTTCGTCGCGGGGAGCTGGATCGTGCACAGCAGGCGGCAGAGAGAGCGCTTGAATTGCAGCCTCATACAGCGGTTGCTGATTATCTATTAGGCCTGGTCGCACATAAAAAGAATGATGCGCCTCAGGCACTAAAACACTATCTTGCTACCCTTGGAAAAGATCAGCAACATGCCCATACTCATTACAATCTAGCACTGTTATATGACACCTATTTTCAGGATATCGAAAAGGCGGTGCATCACTATCGTCGTTATCTTGAGCTAATTACTGGTGAAGATGAAGCGACATTGGCATGGGTGGGTGAGCTTGAGTCTCAACTGGATTCGAGTGAGGTGAGTGAATGACGATTAATGAACATATTCATTGGGTTTTTATCATCATGATGGCGCTGATGACTTTTGCTGTAAATGCGGAAGAGTCGAAGGCACCACTCAGTAATGCAGAAATTACAGCAGTGATCGAGGATGACGATGTCATCAACCTTGATGGGGTTCAGATCAGAGGTAATAAAGAATTACCTCAGGTCCTTTATATCGTGCCGTGGCAGGAGGTTGAAACAAGTCATCGAGTGCAGGAGCAGGATATCATTCTTCATAGTCTGCTAGAACGGCGGGTTGAACCGATGATGCCAGAGATGGATGACAGCGACAGCGAGCCAAGATAATCGTAATGGCTGTTGTTCGCTTAAAAAACACTTTGTTATCTCTGTTTTTATTTCAGGAGCCCCATCAATGGTCGATATAAGAATCATGCCAGGACCCTGCAGAGAGAAGGAATTATTTCGCAGCAGTGTCAATGAGAGTGAAGTGGTGATGGGTATGGCCGCTTCTCGATCCAGCTTTCCAGGGCTGTAAAATGTTCGGATGCATCAGGTGTGGGCTTTTATGTTGTTTGTGTGTTTGACTAAAATGCAGCATCGAATGACGGTGGGCCAATGTGGTAGCATCGTTTTTACCCGATAATTATTTAAGATATTCACGCATATTTGTAAGGAGTGTGTCATGGCGGTTGTAAATTTCTTTCAGACAGGTGGGCCGTTCATGTATCCCATCCTCGCTGTGCTGGCGCTGGGTATTGCGATTGCGCTGGAGCGCTACCTTTATCTCAGTTCGACGCAGCGTAACTCGAACAGGATCTGGTCCGCTCTGGTACCGCTGTTGAAAAAAAATGATTTTGAGAAGGCGGTGACAATCACTTCAGGTAACAAAACACCTATGTCGCATATGTTAAGTTATGGTTTTTCACGTCTGGGGCACACTCGCAGGCGCAGTGATCTTGAAGCTGCGATGGAAGAAGGGATGATGGAAGTGATTCCTGAGCTAGAGAAGCGTACCCATTACCTTGCGACCTACGCCAATATTGCCACCCTGCTGGGGCTCCTTGGTACCATTATCGGCCTGATTGAGGCCTTTACCGCAGTGGCTGCGGCTGACCCTTCTGAGAAGGCAGATCTGCTATCTGCCAGTATCTCGGTTGCGATGAATACCACCGCGTTTGGTTTGATGGCAGCAATACCGATGCTGTTTCTTCATTCCTATCTCTCCACCAAAACCGCGCATCTTGTTGATGACCTGGAAATGGTGGCAGTCAAGTGCCTGAATATCGTGAGTGACCAGGGTTTCAAATAATCATCGAATTGTACTGGTCAATCGGTACTGCCGCTAGTGACGAGCCGCGCAGGAAACTGGAATAGAGACGTGGGATAGAGATGTGGAATCGACATGCGTATAAGACGTAGACACCATAAAAAAGAAGCCGCCGAACTCAATATCACCGCATTCATGAATTTGATGGTGATTCTGGTGCCGTTTCTGCTGGTCACTGCCGTCTTTTCCAGAATGACAGTGATTGAGCTGAATCTGCCGGCGAAAGATGCCCAGAGTCAGCAGCAGGAGAAGGTGAAGCTAGAGCTTGAACTGGTGGTTCGACAGAGAAGCTTCGATGTGCAGGATAGGCGACTTGGCGTGATCAAGCGTTTCGAACGCAGTGAAGCGGCGACTGACTGGAACGCCTTTAGTGAATTGCTGGTTGAGATCAAGAGTCGTTTTCCTGAAGAGCAAAACATTACGTTGTTGCTGGAACCCAATATCGAATATGAGACGCTGGTGCAGGTGATGGACCGTGTCAGGAGCGCTGATGTCGTCAATATAACAAGCCTTGATACAGTTGAACTGTTTCCTAATATCTCGATTGGTGATGCTGTAGCATTGCCGGCTGGCAAAGGAGCTCGCTGATGAAGGAGCTATCACGTCGCGCCAAACGTATGGAGCGCCATCACAAGCGTAAAAAGCAGCCGGCACTGAATCTGGTGTCGTTGATGGACATCTTCACTATTCTGGTCTTTTTCCTGTTAATTAGTTCATCGAATGTGCAGCAGTTGCATAGCAGTAAAGAGGTGAGCCTACCGACCTCTATCTCGAAGGCCCTCCCCAAAGAGACGTTGGTGATCACGATTACGGGCAAAGATATCCTGGTGCAGGGACGTAAGGTGGTTGCGATCAGCGAGGTTGTTGCCAGCCCTGAACCGTTGATTGCCTCGCTTGAAGATGAATTGAAGTTCGAGGCAAGCAAGGCGCAGTTTACTCAGGTACAAAAAAAAGCACGCAGTGTCACTATCATGGGTGATCAAAAGACGCCTTATGTAGTATTGAGCAAAATCCTCAGTACCTGTCGCGAAGCCAATTATACAAAGATCTCTTTTGCCGCGATGCAAAAGGCTCGGTCGAAGAGTTAGGGGCGATATGACTTTAATTGCCTATAAGGACCTTGCCCTCTCCTGGTCGCTGAAACGCGCCGATGATCGCAAGTTTAATGTCATCGCCATTGTCGTGATGCTGTTGCTGTTTGGCTTCGCCTTTTTGATTAAGGGTATCGACGTGCCAAAGCTAGAGCGGAAGGTGCATGAGATACCGGATCGCATCGCTAAGTTTGTTGGTCAGGCGCCAAAGCCAAAAAAGGTTGTATTGCCCAAGCCGAAGCCAAAACCGAAGCCCAAGCCAAAACCCAAGCCGAAGCCAAAGGTTGAAAAAAAACCTGAGAAGCCAAAAGAGAGCCTCAAAAAGAAGATCGTAAAAAAAGCAAAGGCAAAGAAAAAACCACTTACCGATAAGCAGAAGGCGGCGCGTGAAAAGGCACAGAAGAGTGGCCTGCTTGAATTGAGCCAGGGGCTGGCTGATCTGATGGATACTTCCGACCTCAATAAGGTGGTTGCATCGAATACCGGTAAAAAACTGGCGAAGGGTGGTCACAATAAATCGGCCACTGTTAGTAAATCTCTGTTAACGGCGAAGGTTAGCAAGAGTAGCGGTGGTGTTAATGAAGCGAATTTTTCTAGCGATGTTGGCTTGACGCAGACGGAACTGGAGGCGTTGCAGCATACTGAGGTTGAGTCGACGCTTGAAGTGGCACAGGCTGAAATCCTCGAGTCGAAGATGAACATGCGTAGCGAAGAAGAGATTGTCATGGTATTTGATCGTAACAAGAGCAAGCTGTTCTCGATCTATAAGCGCGAGCGTCGTAAAGATCCAGGCTTGAAAGGGATGATTGTACTTGAAATCGTCATTGCACCATCTGGTGAAGTGGTCGATGTGCGGATTAAGTCGAGCGAGCTGAAAAACTCAAAACTCGAACGTCGTATCCTGGCGCGTATCAAGCAGTTTAACTTTGGTGAAAAGGATGTTGATACAGTGACGGTTTCTTATCCCATCGAGTTTCTGCCGTCGTAATAACAACCGCGAGTAAGCGCGTTTCGCTGCTCGCTGGCCCCTCTACTATCGTTGCCATATTCTAGTTATTCGTGGTTTCGGCCGTTATATATCATCATTGCTAGCTGTTAGTGAGCGGTGAAAATTAAGTTTTCTTTCTTAAATACTGATGGTTAAGTGAGTGTAATGATGTTTTCTGCTCGATATTCCAGGATAAAAACACTATTAGTACTGTTGTGCGGCGCAATGATGCTAAGTGTTGGTGCACCGGGTATGGCGGAGATATACAAATATAAAGATGCCAACGGAAAGTGGCAGTTTACCGATAAGCCGCCGAAGGGTACCCAAAAATCTGAAGTCTTAAACTATAAAAGTAAGAAGAAAAAGGTTGTTGCAAAAGATATCGCCGCTGCGTTGAAGAACAAGTATCGGCCGTCAACACCGATAGAAGAAACGACACTTGCGGTTGTCTCAATAGAGACGGCGCTAGGTTCTGGTTCAGGTTTTTTTGTGAACCACGATGGCTATATTGTGACAAATAAACATGTGGTGAGGCCTGCTGACTTCAAGGCCTGGAAGAAAGCCGATAAGGATTTAGATGAGGCTAAGGAGAAGATCCATGAGGTTGAACAGGAGTTGGCGATAAGAAAGGCCAGGCTCAAAAAAATGGAGTCCGAGTTAAAACAGTATAAAAAAGATATCGATCGCTACAATGATCGTGAAAAAAAAGTTGCCCACGCAGAGTATGAAGTTTATGAGCAGCGTTTAAAAAAGATGAAGTCAAGACATAAAAAAGATACAAAGTGGTTGAATGATAAGAAGCGAGAAGTGTCCCGAAAGACTTCTGATTTCGACTCCCGCTCTGTAAAAGCTAAATTCTCACGCCAGTTCAAAATTACGCTAAAGGATGGCAGTAAAGTTAAAGCGAGTCTGGTCGAGCTGAGTAAAAAGCATGACCTGGCCTTAATAAAGCTAGATGATCACATAACGCCATTTATCGATGTTACTAAATCAGGCGTCGCTGCTCAGGGGATGAAGGTCTATGCAGTAGGCAGCCCTCTGGGGTTAAAGGATTTTGTAACCTCTGGCATTATTACAGGTAAACGTAACGACTGTATATATACTGATACTCAAATATTACCGGGGAATAGCGGAGGCCCATTGGTAGATGAAGAGGGGCGGGTGTTAGGCGTCAATACTCAGAAACTGATGTCGACCCGGTCGATTGGCTCGGAGGGGTTTGGAATATCTATTCCAGTTAAGTTTGTAGTAGAAGAATTCTCTGAGTTTTTGCAAAAGGCGGTGGTTGCAGAGGAATCTTCGACAACTTCACTTGCGCAATAGTCTGTTCACATAATAAGGCTGCATGATCAGCTGAATAGGTCTGCTTAATACAATGGCATGCTGGTGATAACTAAGTACATCGAGCGCCTGATTCATCAGATACACAGTTTATTGGACACCTTCCGAGTCCAGTCTTTATCATGTGTCCTGTTAGTACTGTTTACTGCCTTTCCATTTTTACTAATGGCTATTTAGTGAGAATATTTGTAAGCGATCAGCAAACCCCATCTTGAGCAGCATTCAGTTAATCGCTATCGTTTGCGTATCCACATTCCAAGGCAGAAGTGATTCGACATCTTCAACACTGCCAGCCTTTGGAAGCGCTTCA
>CALZMY010000251.1 GCA_945788675.1 uncultured Gammaproteobacteria bacterium
AAGCCGCGCGCCTGCATATCACCGGCGGCCCACGCGAGGTCACCGATACGCTGGAAACCAAACATGGAGTAATAGATATAGAATGGAATGGTGCTCACACCGTGCGCACTATACGAAGTTGCGGCGGCGATCCATGAGCACATCGAGCCTGCCTCGTTGATCCCCTCTTCGAGAATCTGGCCGCTCTTGTCCTCTTTATAGAACATGATCTCTTCTTTATCCTGCGGGGTATAGAGCTGGCCCACCGACGAGTAGATACCGAGCTGGCGGAACAGCCCCTCCATGCCGAAAGTGCGCGCCTCGTCCGGCACAATCGGCACAATATGTTTACCGATTTTTTTATCACGACACAACAGGGTCAACATCCGCACCCATGCCATGGTGGTCGACATTTCACGCTCACCACTGCCCACTAACAGCGGTTCAAAAACGGACAGGGGCGGGATCTCCAGCGGCGCAACATCACTACTGCGCGCTGGCAGGTAACCACCCAGTTCCTTGCGTCGTGCATGCATGTACTGCATCTCTTCTGAGTCGGCCGCTGGCATATAGTATTCACCGGCCGCAGCCGCTTCATCATCCAGCGGAATATTAAAACGATCACGGAAGGCGACCATATCGTCATCAGCCAGTTTCTTTTGTGAATGGGTACGCATCTGCCCTTCACCGGCAGAGCCCATGCCGTAACCCTTAACCGTGTGTGCCAGAATCACGGTCGGCTGACCATTGTGATTGACCGCTTCGTGATAGGCCGCATAAACCTTGTGTGGATCATGGCCACCACGGTTGAGACGCCAGATATCTTCATCCGACATCTTCGATACCATCGCCTTCAACTCAGGGTATTTGCCAAAGAAATGCTCACGCACATAGGCGCCGTCTTTCGATTTATAGTTCTGAAAATCGCCATCGACCGCTTCCATCATGCGCTGTTGCAGCAGGCCATCTTTATCCTTCGCCAGCAGTGGATCCCAGTAGCTACCCCACAGTACTTTGATCACATTCCAGCCGGCACCGCGGAAGTTCGCCTCCAGTTCCTGCACGATCTTGCCGTTGCCGCGTACCGGGCCATCGAGACGTTGCAGGTTGCAGTTAACCACCCACACCAGGTTGTCGAGCTTTTCACGTGACGCGAGTGAAATCGCACCGAGCGTCTCCGGCTCATCACACTCACCATCGCCGATAAAAGCCCACACCTTGCGTCCTTCCGTTGTCGCAAGGTTACGATGTTGCAGGTACTTCATGAATCGCCCCTGATAGATCGACATGATCGGGCCAAGGCCCATCGATACGGTGGGGAACTGCCAGAAGTCCGGCATCAAATGGGGATGCGGATAAGAGGAGAGACCGCCACCGTCTACCTCCTGACGAAATTTATCGAGCTGGTCCGCGCTCAAACGCCCTTCAAGAAAGGCGCGCGCATAGGTGCCCGGTGAGGCGTGGCCCTGCGAAAAGATCAGGTCGCCACTGTGGCCATCACTCGACGCCTTCCAGAAATGATTATAACCGACATCATAAAGCGTCGCAGCCGATGCAAAGGTCGCGATGTGGCCACCCAGCTCAGCACTCTTACGATTCGCCTTGACCACCATCGCCATCGCATTCCAGCGGATGTAGCTGCGGATGCGATCCTCGATCGCCGCATCACCCGGCATCGGCGCCTCAAGATGGGTCGGGATGGTATTCACATAAGCGGTGTTTGCCGAATAGGGCAGATTGGCACCGGTGCGACGCGCCTTATCGATCATCTGTTCAAGCAGAAAATGGGCACGCTCAACCCCTTCATTTTCGATCACCGCTTCAAGGGCTTCGACCCATTCCTGGGTCTCAATGGCATCGATATCGGGTAACTGCGATTGCTGGGACATTCATCCAACCTCTTTATTGAATTCTGGCGTCTATAGTCAAAACGGACACCCTGTTAAATCGTGAAAATTAAACCTGGTAGTAAACTTTTTAGGCCAGACCGTTAACAATCAATGGCGCTCGTTTAACGGTCAATGGAGCTTATTGGTGATTTGTGGATAAGGGGTACAAAAAACAGCGCCGACGGTGCTGATATATCACTTTATTATTGTTTTTTTTCGCTACAGCCATAAAACCTGCCCACATTTTCCTTATTCGTGTGTTACTGCGGCACCCTGTCTATTTTTGACCGGGCGTTCGCAAAACAACCATTTTATTCGAACATGCTTGTTTTTGTTAAGATTTTAGCAGCTCTGCCCTCACTATTTTGTTATCTTTAGCAGGCGAGCGGCGAAGCGTGATCTCTCAGGCGGGATATGATCGTTTTTTTCCCGCATCAGGTCAAGAAAAGACCATTGTATAAACAGGGGTTATATTGTGAAAATCAAGCTAAAACAACAGAAAAGCGCAGCGAACCAGACAACACTCAACACTGTTTCTCACCTGATTATCCTGCTGCCGCAAAACTGTCTCAAAACAGGTTCAAAGGTCAGCTGGCCAACACTCCCTTATGGTGACATCCTGAAACAGCGCCTGAAACGCAGTGGTGATAGCGACACTCTGCTGACCACCGACCTGCCCAACAAGGCGAGCACCCACGTGACGCTTTCCGGCATCAAGGCCGACATCAGCCGCTTTGAGCTGCTGACACTGGCGCGCAAGCTGGCCGCGCCCCACCTGGCACAGAACCCGACAACTGTCGCTATCATTGCACCCGGTTTTGACGAGGACAACGCCGCCCCCATCATCAAGGCGGTGGTCG
>CALZMY010000252.1 GCA_945788675.1 uncultured Gammaproteobacteria bacterium
ACCTTTTCATCGCCAGTTATCGCTTTAAAAAGCCGGTCATGCAACTCTACAGGGCGACGCTGCCTTTCTTCTTTATCCTGCTACTCGCGGTGTTGATTATCACCTATGTACCGGCACTCTCTTTGTACCTGCCCGGAAGAGAATAATCTGGTGAACTGGAGGCTACAGAGCGACTGGCAAGTACATGGAGCGTTATAAAACCCAAACCTTGCTATCTGCGATGCGGCGGGCTCACCCACCACACCACACAGTTTGCCTAAAAGGCCTGACGCCTTCCCCCCTGACAATAATCTTTCTGACAGCTTTTATCATACCGCTCACTGTATGGATGATGCTTTATCAACGGGTTTGATAAACGATAAAAAAAACCTTATTATCGACACTGTTATTAGCGATATTGCTATTTTAATATTTAATTAAATTGTTAACTACCTCTATATAAGCAGCAATGGAAGGCATTTATGACAAGCTCTTTAAGCAAGACATCTCAAAATAATGCGTACCAACTACTACAAAATAGCCCTGCCGTTACCTATATATGCCGTGCTTATGGTGATTTTGGCGCGACATTCATTACAGATAACATCGAACAGCAATTAGGTTATCAACCCAGTCAATTTACTGGTGACCCACATTTTTGGCTAAACCATATCCACCCGGATGACAGAGAGCGAGTCGAGACTAACCTTAAACAACTCTATGTTGATGACAAACACACCCATGAATATCGTTTTCGTGCCGCCGATGGCAAGTATCACTGGATGCGCGACTCACTCGACCTTGAACGCGATGATCAGGGTAACCCTCAACAGATAACCGGTTATTGGGTAGACATCACTGATCAAGTCAATGCCGCTCAGCGCTTGAATCAACGCATCAATTCTCTCAGCACTATCCTGGATAATGTTATCGATGGGATTATCACTATCTCGGAAGAGGGGATTATTGAATCTTTTAACGCGTCTGCAGAACGACTATTTGGTTATCAAGCAAACGAGGTCATGGGTAAAAACATAAAAATGCTGATGCCTGAGCCTTATCGTAGTGAACATGATCAATATCTAGCCAATTATAGAACCACCGGCCAGGGAAAGATTCTCGGTATTGGACCTCGTGAGGTAGAGGCGAGACTTAAAGATGGCACCATCACGCCTATTGATCTGGCCACCAGCGAGGCCACCATCGATGGAACACGTTCTTTTATTGGTATTGTGCGCGACATCACCGAACGCAAAGAGACTGCAGAACGATTAACAAGATTGGCGACGAGTGATTTTCTAACAGGTTTAGCAAATCGTTCACTGTTTAATGACCGACTTCATCACGCCGTCAATCTGGCTAAAAGAAATGAAACAAAGGTGGCTATCCTTTATATTGACCTTGATCAATTCAAGTTAATCAACGATAGCCTGGGCCATGCAGCCGGCGATCTCCTATTACAGGAATCCGCAAAACGATTGCCTGAATGCCTCCGGGATAGCGATACAGTCGCACGTCTTGGCGGTGACGAGTTTGCTGTCATCCTGGAATTCATCAATGACACCAGTGACATGATAACTATCGCCAACAACATCATAAAAGCATTCGAATCCCCTTTTACTATTGATAATAACGAACTATTTTCAGGGGTCAGTATTGGTATTTCGATTTATCCAGATGATGCCAACGATATCGCTGGCCTTCTTAAAAATGCCGATATCGCGATGTACAAGGCGAAAGATTCGGGCCGCAGCAACTGGATACTTTATTCACAGGAAATGTCAGAGCATGTTCGCAAACGCCAGGAACTTGAGATGCCATTAAGGCGTGCGCTTGAGAAAGAGCAATTTGTGTTGTTCTATCAACCACAACTAGATCTCAGTAGCGGTAAAATAGTCGGGGCAGAGGCCTTAATACGCTGGAATCATCCAGAGAAAGGACTCATTCTACCACTCGATTTTATCCCTATTCTAGAAGAGACCGGCCTGATTGGCCCGGTCAGCGAATGGGTATTACATACCGCATGCCAACAGAACAAACAGTGGCAGGAGGCTGGCCTGTCCGAGATAGTCGTTGCCGTTAACCTTTGTGCTCACAATTTCAAGAGAAAGGAGTTTGCATCACTGGTAGCATCAGCATTGCAATCTACTGGCCTTGAGCCAAAATATCTCGAGATTGAGATTACCGAAGGCACCATCATCAGTGACACTGATGAAACTCTCAAAATACTCCATAAAATGAAGGATATCGGAGTCAACTTGTCTATTGATGACTTTGGTACCGGTTATTCATCGCTGAGTTATTTGAAAAGACTGCCACTTGACTCTCTCAAGATTGATCGCTCATTCGTTGTCGACATAACAAGCAATGCTGATAGCGCTGCCATCGCCCAGTCAATCATCGCCCTGGCGCATAGTATGAGAATGAAGGTCACAGCCGAAGGCATTGAAACCAGGGCACAACTGGACTTTTTAACAAAATGCCAATGCGATTTCATGCAGGGTTTTTATTTCAGCAAACCACTCCCACCTGAAGAATTTTCCGAACTCCTGGCGATGGACAAACATCTGGAAATCACTGAGACTGCAGGTAAGTCAACGCGCACTATCCTGATTCTTGATGATGAAGTTAATATCACCTCAGCTCTGAGACGATTGTTACGCCGTCATAATTACAATATTCTTACCGCAAATACCGCCCGGGACGCATATGATTTATTGGCGAGTAACCATGTCGGTGTTGTTCTCTGTGACCAGCGAATGCCAGATATCTCCGGCACTGAATTCCTTGGTGTTGTCAGAAATCTTTACCCCCAGACCGTAAGAATAATATTAAGTGGCTATACTGAACTGACTTCCATCACAGATGCGATCAATGCTGGATCTATTTTCAAATTCCTGACCAAGCCATGGGATGATGATCAATTGCTTCGCAA
>CALZMY010000253.1 GCA_945788675.1 uncultured Gammaproteobacteria bacterium
ATCAAACAGCCCATGCCGCGTCAATGGCCCATCAAACAGTTGTTCTAGCGGTCGTCCCTCTGCAGCCACCTCCATATAAGCGCTGAGTGGAATGTTTCCAGAGATATAGTCACCACATCTAAAATAGATCTCTGCTAAAAGCTCATCGGCATGCTGACTGTGATCAACCTCTATCTGTGCATGCAGAATACAGCCTCGATCTTCCAGAATCTTGATGCTATTAAGATCTTCACACATATTCCGCTGTCGATTAAAGGCGCTGTAAACTTTTGCAATTAATGCCTCGTCATCTATTTTGCTATTTTGATTACGCCTGATCTGTGCGTTATAGAGACCCCGCACACTACTCTCAATCTCAGTGGATGCAGCATCCACCACCGACAACCAGATATTATCGATCTCCTTGACCTCATCCAGCAACATCTTACGCAGATCTGTCAGGGTCGTTGGCCGACAGGGAAACACTTCTTCAGGGAGGTGCAGCGACTGCGCCTGATAATCGAGCACTCCGTCTTCATTTAGCAGTAGGTCCGCCACATCATAATCGCTATGAAAAACCAGCTCGGTAATCGCGTAGCAAAGCTGTTCAAGAATGGTGATACCAGGGTCATGGGCATTAAAGTCACTCCAGATACTGCCGGAGATCTCTTGCGCCAGACTCACTCCTCGCGCCTTGAGCGCAGCAAAGCGCGCATCATTCTCTTTTACCGACTCCCTTGAGATCATCACTGGCTCACGCATGCCGACGCTCCCGGTAGATCAGGATTAAACTAGCTCTTTTTCGAAAAACAGTCCCCATACTATTTTTTTTCCGTGCGACTACTTTCTGCCTGGTCATCGCGAACACTCTCTGGCTTCTCTCCCGGACCTAGCCACGACTCGCACATATCTTCATCGAACCACAGCCGAGTCAGGTAATAGCGAATGTTAATTCCATCGCCGTAGTGACAGTTAGTACGCATCTGTAAAGTATACTGGCGACCCTTGCCATGCCAGCGCAACTTCAGTTTATTGGTAAATGAGAGATAATAGGCCTGTTGGTAACGAATCCTTTTTTTAAGGTTCAAAAAATTAAACAACCAGCCACCCGGGTTAAAGGTATTGAGCGCAATCGCATTCATCAACGCATACTTTCCGGTGCGCGGACTACCAACGCCCGCCATCACTTCAAGACCATGACAGCCCGCAAGCACCTCTGTAATATCATGCCACTCACCATCGGCAGGAATAGTCCTGTGTTGCTCATCGCTATTGGCACCGATCCTGCCATAGGCACTGACAAATCCACCGACGTCTAACGTCCACTGTGGTTTATCGTTATCAATACCAACACGCCCTTCCGGACTCAATGTCACTACCGGCTTGGTATTATTGTCATGACTCACTTTATTAAAGATCAGTTTATCCTGATCTTTTTCATAACTAATAGACCATGCGGGGTGCTGTGATGCACTATTTCGGAAGAAGCTCAGCATGCGCTCATGGTCACCCGACGCAGAGATTTCAAAACCCTGTTCAGGACTCTTATCAAACCCCTCATCGACAACATTCAACGATGAATCAATCAGATCGCCAAATTGCTCCGCGGATGGCAGCGACCCTTCGCTGAAAAATCGTTTTAGCGTACTTCTATTCTTTTTTGCCATAACTCAGTTTCCACCAATAATAAGTGTGCTGCCGATTTCAAGTTCACTGACGCCAGTTAGTGCAGGCTTAACCGGTTCAATACTTGCTGTGGTCTCTATAAAATGAGCGCTCATTGGCACCGCCAGGCTCCATGGGTATCGCGGTACAATCAACGCCTCATGCCGCCTGTCCAGTTTCGCAGTATCCATCAACGCGTATTTACCACCACCTTCTTCGGTAATATGTAACATAGAAAAATTGGTCACGAAATCAATGTAGTCAAGCTCACGAATATATGATTCGATATCATCCGCGCGAATGGACCAACCAAACCGTGCCTTGTAGCCAACATCACACCAGGGGCAGATATAATCACTAATGGCCTGGTTGAGACGATTAATGTAGAGTCCACCAGCGTTGATCTCACCGGAAAATTTCACGGTACACCTCACCTGGATCTGTTCATAAACCGGGTTCCTGACCTCGATGCTCACAAACGGCGACGAAACGCTCTGCACAAATGTCTGAATTCGGTTCAACTCCGCATTGTTAATCATACCCCGATCGCAGTGGTCACGCGCATCACGCATCATGTGAGGCACCACTACAACCAGGACATTGCCAGGTTGTGGCGTTGCGCTATCACAAACAGTATTAGCAAAGCATTTAACCTTGTGAACATCGGGGAAGCGCTCAAGTATCAGATGTTCATAGTCCCACGCGCTTGTAGCTCGTCCCTTATGGCGCAAGCGTTCACTCACGCGGGTTCTATAGCGACGCTCGTCCTCAGCCGCACCTCCGCCTGTGACAGGTCCGATGCTGCTGACCGCCGCAAGACCGGGGACAGACTTCAGTGGCCGCCAATTTGCGTCTACCGCTATCCCGCCACTCTCTTCATTGTTATCCACCTCAGGGGTGCTGCACTTAAGCAGGCCTACATTGGTGAATATACTGCGTAATCCACTGAAATCCTCTGCCCCACTGGTGACCGAGACTCGTAGCCAATATTGCCCCTGTGGCATCAATGTACTGTCGCAGATCATTCCTGCTGGTAAATCCAACGTCACTACGCCAGACATCAGGAATCCCTCCGTCGTATCTGAAAGCACCCGATGATCTTCAAGTAACAACCAGCCGCTGGCAGTCAGACAGCTCCAGTGAATAGCGGGCCTTTGCAACAAACAGGCACGTGAGACATCTTCATCAAGATTAAAAAAGAGTGTTAAAGGCCCTGACAGATTTTGTGCAGTAATTCCGACAAACAGGTTTCCATCATCTTCATACTGTGGGAACAATCGCATACTGCCTTTTATTTTCGAAGGATATGTCTGCTCAATACCAAACGGGTGAATATGAAAAAGTCGCTCATCCAATGGCGGCCTGTCGAATGACAGATCGATGCCTGGCCGAATCAGCGTGCGCGCCTTATAATTCAACGAAAGTTGCTTTATTGTGGGCGTATACGGTGCATTAGGCACCGCCAGTGGTTTCTTTCTACGGGCATTTTCTGAAAGTATACGCGTCAGCAAAAGCGGGTAGTCGGCATGGCCAAAGGCATTTTCTGGCGATGACATCTGCAGCCGAAGAAAACCATTGCGGACCCCGGAGCGATACTCGTAACGTTCGTTTATATCGGCTGCATCCAAAGGTTTGAAATAATCCACAGCACCGACCTCCAACAGACTCTTTTCGCTCACGACACCACCACGACCACTCCCGAACATCGCCACACGATACTGCGCCTCCGTTTTGCTCGGCATCCAGTGACCGTTTTGCAAAACAGAAATTTCGGCCTTGAAGTCTGAATTGAGCGGGATAAAGTCATAATCCTGATAGTGGCTGGAAAAACCACCGCTAAGCGTCGGTAACTCCCCCCACTCTATTTCCAGCTCCATTGCGGTAAGCTGTTTGCTCGCGGCCTCACGGCTACCCATCACAATATACGAGTGACGAGTGGGCAGAGGCCCAAACGGCGTAAATGGCTTTGTTGGATCGACCCGGCCCAGATGGTTGGTAATCACAACGTCCTTAACACCTTTTACCGCAACCTCAACTTCTACACTTTTAATTGTCACCGAATTCAGCAACGAATAAGCAAAAAAACTGGCCTCAGGGTCAAGACACACATTGATCATTGGTACGCTACAATTGCGATTTCCACCATGCACTTCGGCATCATAAGACATCACTGCTTCAACGTCATGCCCTAGTGAAAGTGAAATTTTGAG
>CALZMY010000254.1 GCA_945788675.1 uncultured Gammaproteobacteria bacterium
CCATAGTTTACTCGACTGACTTCTGTTTGTATTCACAAAGATCCTCGATCACACAGGCGCCACAGCGCGGTTTGCGCGCCACACAGACGTAACGCCCGTGCAGGATCAGCCAGTGATGGGCGTCGAGCTTGAATTCGTCAGGGATAAATTTCATCAGCTTGCGTTCAACCTCCAGTACCGTTTTGCCGGGGGCGATACCTGTGCGGTTCGAGACCCTGAAGATGTGGGTATCGACGGCAATCGTGGGCTGGCCAAAGGCGGTATTGAGGATCACATTGGCGGTCTTGCGCCCAACGCCGGGCAGCGCTTCAAGGCTTTCACGGTCCTGCGGGACTTCACTATTATATTTATCCCTGAGGATGGCGCAGGTCTTGATGATGTTGGCCGCCTTGCTGTTGAAGAGGCCAATGGTCTTGATGTACTGCTTGAGACCATCCTCTTTCAGCTTAAGAATCGCCGTCGGTGTGTTGGCGACAGGATAGAGTTTGTCCGTCGCCTTGTTCACCCCTTTATCTGTCGCCTGGGCGGAGAGGATCACGGCAATCAGCAACTCGAACGGGGTGGTGTAGTTCAGTTCAGTGGTTGGGCTGGGATTCTCCGCGCGCAGGCGTTCGAAGATCCCAATGCGTTTCTGCTTATTCATGAGAGGGTCTGGCTGGATTGTCGTTTCAGTCTAAATTTTCATATTAGATTGTAGCACGAGAGCTCGAGCGCTCATTTCTGTTAATGACCAGGTTATGAGAGAATCAAAAACCCCATATTATAAGAAGTTATTATCATTATGCGATCAAGGTTATTGTCACGCCGCCTGGAACTATTTGCCGTATGGTCATTGATGGTATTAGCGTGTGCCATACAGCCACTGTATGCAAGCGACGAACAGCGCTGGGAGCAGGCGATTGACCATGTGGCGCAGGCGGTGTTGGCGATTCGGGTGGATGCGCCGCGGTCATTCGATACTGGCGTGAATAACTCGGTACAGGCGACCGGTTTTGTCATCGATGCCGAGCAGGGCATCGTATTGACCAATCGCCATGTGGTGCAACCGGGGCCCACGGTGGCCAAAGGTGCCTTCCTCAATCGTGAAGAGATCAAATTGATTCCGATCTATCGTGACCCCATTCATGACTTCGGTTTTTTTAAGTATGACCCCAGTGCATTGATCTATAACAAGCCCAGCGCGTTAACACTGCTGCCCGAGGCGGTTCAGCGTGGGCGTGAAATTAAGGTGGTGGGAAACGATGGTGGTGAGCAGCTTTCGATTCTCAGCGGTACCATCGCGCGTCTTGATCGACCTGCACCTGCCTATGGCCGCGGGAGCTTCAATGATTTCAATACCTTTTATATTCAGGCGGCCTCATCGACCAGTGGTGGCTCATCCGGTGCGCCAGTGATTGATATCGAAGGTAACGTCATCGCGCTAAATGCCGGTGCCAATAGGCGCAATGCGGCCAGCTTCTATCTGCCACTCGATCGCGTGGTACACGCCTTTGAGCGAGTGCGTAATGGTCAGGCGATAAAACGCGGTACATTGCAGGCCACCTTTCACTATCAGCCCTATGATGAACTGCGACGTCTCGGCTTGAGCGATAAAAATGAACAACAAGTGCGCACGCATGACCCTGATGCGATCGGCCTGCTGACGGTCGCCTACCTCGTGCCCGAGGGGCCTTCCGATGGACTGCTGGAGCCGGGTGATATCCTGTTGAAGATCAATGGCGAGTGGGTACGCCATTTTGTGACGTTGGAGGCGATGCTTGATCGTCATGTGGGGCAGGAGATTTCACTCATCATTGAGCGTGGTGGCGAGCAGATAGAACTGAGCCTTAAGGTGCAGGATCTGGAGGAAATTACGCCGTCAAATTATATCGAGATTGGAAATGCGATCCTGCATGAGCTTTCCTATCAGCAGGCACGCAGCTTCCACATCCCAGTGTCGGGCATTTACGTCGCCTATGGTGGTTATGCCTTTGGTAATGAGTCGATAAGACGTGGCAGTGTTATTACGTCAATCGCAGGAAAACCAGTGCGCACGCTGGCCGATGCTGAGGAGATATTGAAAACACTTAGTGATGGAGAGCAGTTTTCTGTTCGTTTCTTTTTGTTAGTGAATCCGCGTCAGCAGATGCAACGTATTGTTACGATGGATAGACGCTGGTTTACAGCTGTCACCTGCCATCGTGATGATAAAGAGGGAGTGTGGCCCTGTCGAGAGTGGCCTGCGCAAACTTCAGTCGCCACGCCGTTACCGAGAACCACTCGCTTTGTGACGTCAGATGAGCCAGCGCTGCAGCGTATGGCGCAGTCACTGGTGCAGGTTGATTTTGATATGCCCTACGTGGTTGAAGGCATCAATGATACCCATTACACCGGTGCGGGGCTGGTGATTGATGCCACCCGTGGCTGGGTGCTGGTTGATCGTGATACCGTGCCGACCACCATGGGTGATGTGCATATCACCTTCGCCGGCTCACTGGAGATTCCAGGCAAGATAGAGTTCATTCATCCGCTGCATAATTTAGCGATGGTCTCCTACGACCCCGCATTGATTGGAGATACGCCGGTGCGTAACGCAACCTTTTCAGATAAACCACTTTCGCCCGGTGACGATGTCTGGCTGATTGGGGCCAAGGTTAATCACAAATTGATTTCACATAAAACGACAGTAGAAGAGATCGATATGTTTCGCCTGCCACTACCGTCGGTGCCACGTTATCGTGTCACTAATATAGAAGCGATTTCGTTGACCAGTCAGGCCAATACCGTGGGTGGTGTATTGACTGATCGCGATGGTGCAGTGCAGGCGCTATGGTCAAGTTTTGGTTATCAAAATAACAACCAGTTTAGCAGTATGTTGGTCGGTGTTTCTGCGGAGCTGGTATTAGAACAGTTGCAGTTGCAGCAGCGTGCTGAATCTGCTGAGTTTACGCGCACAATATCGACTGAGCTGAGTCTTGTGCCGTTGAATGAAGCGCGTAAACGGGGGCTTGATAACGAGTGGGCACAGACCATGGAGGCGCATAACCCGCAACAGCGCAATGTATTGCTAGTGGTGCGCATGGTCGCCGGTACTCCGGCCGCAACAGTGCTGGAAGAGGGTGACCTTATTCTGGCGATTGATGGCAATGTCGTCACCACCTTTCTTGAGGTTGAGCGGGCCGCACAGCAAGCAACATTGAAGATGACGCTGCTACGTCGTGGCGAAATTATTGAAGTTGATCTACAGACCGAGGCACTGGGTGACACGGGCCTGCACAGAATTGTCAGCTGGGCTGGGGCGATCTTTCATCGCCAGCAACGTGAAATTGCTGCGCAACGAGGGCGCGATGACAAGGGGCTCTATATCTCGTGGATCTGGAAGGGGACCCCGGCGGCACACTATGGGCTGGTGCCCTCTTCATTGTTGACTGAACTGGAAGGCGTTGCAATCAGTGATCTGGATGGCTTTGTCTCGCGCCTAAAAGAAGTGGCAGGAAAAGAATCGGTCCGTATCAAAATGTTAAGCCTCAATGGCAAAGAGACCATGTTGACGCTGAAACTGGACAATCAGTACTGGCCAGCGTTTGAGTTACGCCATAGTGATGAGCATGGTTGGCAGCGCAGTGCGATTACGCAGTAGAGAGGGCGTTTAAAGAAACCTTCTCTCTCCGTTTGAGGGGAGGGGGATGGAGAGAGAAGGGGTTTAACCTAGTGTTGTTTAACGTGAAGCTATCTTAGCGCGCTGTTGTTGTGATGGGAATGTGACAGATTGTCGCAGGTGACAGATGTGATTTTTCTGGTTTTCATGTCCCTGCGTGTCATTGGAAGGAAAAATTAATAACTAGCGTGTAGCCCGTGGTTGAGCTTTCAGCGAAACCCGGGTGGGGTGGCACTGTCCTCCTGGATTTTGCTGAAAGCTCAGCCCGGGCTACATTTATAGATTGAGTTTGGGATCACTGCCGGTA
>CALZMY010000255.1 GCA_945788675.1 uncultured Gammaproteobacteria bacterium
CATGGTCATTTGCACCTGGTGTAGCTGGGATGGCTGCGCCATCATCGGTACTGACGGTTAAGTTGACCCTGTTATCGACCTTGAAGGTAACCACAGCGCTGTTGATCGCTGGCTGATTAACGGTAGCCACTTGATAGTTCACTGTTGCTGAATTTGCGATATCGGTACCAGATACCGTACCCGCCGCCATGACGTTTGGGGCCGCCATGGTGAGAAATAGAACTGTGACTGATATGCCAGGCAGCTTTTTGAAGGGATTATAGATAGACATAAAATGTCTCCTTAGTTGCGACTCTCCCTGGTCTGCCTGGCGCTCTTCCTGATTGCCCAATAATGTATTAATAAATTGAATTTGATAAAACACTTAACCACTGTACTTTTCAATATGGCGATCCTCTTATCTGTGCCAGAATTCTGGAGAGATGAAATGCCCACTGGGCAACCTTAAATTTGAATCTAAAAAATGCCATTACAACCACCTCGTAGTCAAAAAACTGTGCTGAATAAAACGTTCTGAATGCTAATTCAATCGCGCACGAAACATCACCACACCTTCGGTTTTAGAAGGAAGCGAGCTCAATATCCAGCGAATATGTGTATAGTCTTTTGACGTTGCGGTACGGGGCTTATTGTTTGCATCACGCACCATAAGATTTTCTGGTAGATCAAATGTCTTTCCACCATCGACAGAGAATGCCACAACAGCATCTTTACCCTCCGCGCTTCCTTCGAGGTAGGTGGTATGTTGTGGAATGGGATTTACGATGGCGACATTCTCAGCAAGCTCTTTGCCACGGTTACTCACCGTCGTCACATAAACAAGGCGATCACCCGGAACAACACTAGTGGCATCTACTCGCCTGGTAATTTTGTTGCCCATCATATTGATCTCTTCAACCTCTTCGTAAACAGCCATGTTAAGAGCGATACCTCGCTCATCTTGAGCCATCGCCGCATTCACCTTGACATCATCAGCATGAACAACAGCTACCATACAACCGATGACAATGACGAAAAACGCACTGAATAAACTTTTCTTATCCATCTACCTTCTCCTGCCTCAATAGTTTTCTGATTAATTTGATAACAATCTTTTTTGGGTAACTGGTCATAATTCAGCCCCCCTTGACTTGCAGGTTAAAAAACAACGTTGTTGGAAAATTGATGACGGCTTTATCGCTTCACTGTGACCATCTTCTTCCTGGGCTGGTCCGCGACTACGCCACGATGTTTCGTCTGGTCAAAATTTGCTGTGCCGACCGGAATATCCGCCACTTGAATACAGATATTCCTCACATATTCAATGTGTTATCGAAAAAACCTTTCCTCTCTCATCTTTATTAATCTTTCTCTAGATTTCCCCAACTAAAAACTATGGTAACCCATAGCAAAAGTGTGCCACAGATCACAAAATAAAGAATAGGTTAAATGACTGTATTAACTGTAATAACGCAGAAAATTGGAATTACAGTTTTGAGTT
Source organism: uncultured Gammaproteobacteria bacterium (assembly GCA_945788675.1). GTDB lineage: Bacteria > Pseudomonadota > Gammaproteobacteria > SZUA-140 > SZUA-140 > SZUA-76. Next base: position 1,481 of record CALZMY010000255.1, read on the forward strand.
CATCAAACTGGAAATAGGATACGAATTTCGGCGTCACGCTAAATGGCCTACATAACGCACTGATACTTCCGATGCCGGGATCTACTATAACGGCTCTAAAGACTAAAAAATGCGGTTATCAATACAATCCCGGAATCGACCGCTTACGCCCTGATCAGCGACTTTACAGCGCTTGTTTGCTACACTTACACGGCTATGAATCAGACACGACATCTCGAAAAAATCGCTGCACTCACCCCTTTTGATGAAGCCGAACTGTCTCATCAACAAGCCATGCTCTCATTTGTTGGGCGCCATCATGATTTCTACAAAAGAACGCTGATAACAGGGCATGTCACCGGCTCTGCATGGATCATCAATCCAGCACGCACCCATGCGCTAATGCTACATCATAAAAAACTCAACCGCTGGCTACAGCCCGGTGGACATGTCGAACAGGAAGCTGACGTACTCAATACCGCACTGCGCGAGGCACGAGAAGAGACTGGAATCTTAGATCTTCGGGTCGTCAACGATGCTATTTTCGATCTTGATATCCACACCATTCCAGACAACCGAAAAGAGACAGAACATCAACATTACGACATCCGCTATCTGTTCGAAGCAGAACTGGATGCGATACCTGCTGCATCTGATGAATCAAATGACGTAAAATGGTTCACTCTGGAAGAGATCGCGACAATCAATAGAGACGCATCGATTCAGCGCATGATTCTAAAGACTATCGCCCTTAGGAATTAGAGAAAAGGCGAATTACTACGGTTGAGGCTCACTCAAAAATACTCGCCCTTCAGGTGTCGACCATTGATCTAGATCAAATATCCGGTTCATTCCCTTTGACAAGTTCACGTTGCAGCTCAGTTTCCACATTCGCCTCATCGCTCCCTTCAGGAACAACAGTCAATCCATCATCCTGCTCTTGTAAATTGTGCAGGCCACCTTCAAGAATTCGGGCATTGAGCCCCTGCTGTGCCATTAGAAATGCCGCGATGGTACTGCGCTTTCCGATATCACAACAGACCACATACTCTTTGCTCTTATCAAGAATCGATGCCGCCTTCCATAAAGTGGCCAATGGTAAATTGATGCTACCTCTCAGGCTCATTTTCTCAAATGCCGAATGAATTCGCACATCCAGTAATACTGCGCCCTCATCCTGCATCATCAACATCTGTTCATACGACACCCGTTTAATGTATGGGGTCACCAGCAATGTCATAAATTCACTTTTTGGAATACGCACCAGCGCGCCATCTTCCAGCATCGTGACGGTGCTGCTATGCGGTGTATCGCCAATTAGAGCACCCTCACCAAAACCGCGTCCAATGCCAAGCTCGGCCAGTCGACTCTGTTTATCTGTCCCCTTAACGCTTCGGGTCACCACGCAACTGCCCTTGGTAATGACATAATAATAATCACCTTCATCCCCCTCATCCACCACTGACACACCGGCCTTTACACAGACCTCCTCTAAGCGACGCGTTAGCACCTGAACATGGGGACTGGGCAAGCGAAAAAAGAGCGGCGAATTTAACACCCACTCAATGCGTGCCGATCGTGAACGATTTTCTTTACCACTACCCATGCGCTCTGTTTTTTTCACCGAGACCATCGGCGTCGTTTTATTCATCTCATAGAGCAGATCTGTGGCAACGGACATCAATGTGACACTACTCCTGGCAAGCGCCGTCACCTCACGCGGCCGACTGTCTGCTACCGCCTCCATTGCCTCATTACTCCCCGCCTTAATGGTGATCGCTGGATGCCCTTCAGCAATCAATGCAATTTGACCTGAGAGTAAAAAGACGCTCTTACCATCCATATCACCTTGATTGAAGATACGTCGTCCTGGTGGCAGACGCTCTACTGAGGCCTCCTTGGCAACCTTTTCAAGCATTTCATCAGTGAAGGCAGTAAAGGGCTCAAATGCACTGAGATCAACAGATTCTGGAATCCTCTTCTCATTTAGCGTTTTCAGGGGCTGCACGACTGCCTCACTGCTCATATTGACCACCATTCATTGGAATTCACTCATTTTGAACTGACACTCACAACAATATTTATACACAGAATAATTCATTAATATCATAATGTTACAAAACATCACATACCATTACTAATGCCGCAAAATAATATCTGAGTGTAAAAAGTGAGAACATCACCTGTAATCTCAACCTGACCTATATGTGATACATCGGCTATTTATGTATAAAAATGAAATAATCGATTAATTTTTAGCGACATTTTCATTGAAAAAACAGGGATATTTATCCCCTGCATATGGTTTCCGAAGCAATAAAATCCGCTATACTTTCCCGTTTGTTGCAATAGTGGCAGCCGGCGTTACTGGCTGCCTTTTTGCTTTATGGATTATGAAGAATTTGACCATGCCTGACTCAATAATGCCGACCTATGCACGCCTGCCCGTTACCTTCGAGAAAGGTGAAGGGGCCTGGTTGTGGGACACTAATGGCAAACGGTACCTCGATGCACTGAGCGGTATCGGCGTGTGCGGACTTGGCCACGCCCACCCGGCCGTCGCCACGACACTCTCACAACAGGGCAACACGCTGATTCACACCAGCAACCTCTACCATATTCCGCAGCAGCAGCAGCTGGCGCATGAACTAATGCGCCTTTCGGGCATGGAGCAGGCCTTTTTTACCAATTCCGGTGCCGAGGCTTGTGAGGCAGCGATCAAGGTTGCCCGTCTCTACGGGCATAACAAGGGGATAGCAACCCCAACGATCGTCGTCACTGAAGGCAGCTTCCACGGACGCACCCTGGCGACGCTCTCAGCCAGCGGCAGCCGCAAGGTCCAGGCGGGCTTCGAACCACTTGTTCAGGGCTTTGTGCGGGCTAAATTCAATGATATCGATGAACTGCGCGAAATCGCCAAAAATGGTAGCGATACCGTCGCCATCCTGGTCGAACCGATCCAGGGAGAAGGGGGTATCTGCACCCCGGATGAAGACTATCTCAGCGCTGTGCGTGAACTCTGTGATGAGTATGACTGGCTGATGATGCTGGACGAGGTTCAAACCGGCATCTGCCGCACCGGTAAATGGTTTGCATGGCAACACAGCGATATCCAGCCCGATGTTGTCACGCTCGCCAAAGGTCTGGGCAACGGCTTTCCGATTGGCGCATGCCTGGCACAGGGGCCAGCAACCAATGTATTACAACCAGGCAACCACGGCTCTACCTTTGGCGGCAACCCATTGGCATGTAGTGTTGCGCTCACCGTGCTTGAGACGCTTGAGAAGGAACAGCTTGCCGCGCGTGCTGCACAACTCGGTGAGCATATCCGCACCAGTCTGAAGCAGGCATTTGCAGATGAAGCGGGCGTACTTGAAATTCGCGGTAAAGGACTGATGATCGGCATTGAACTTGATCGCCCTTGCGGCGCCCTGCTCAAAGATGCCCTTGAGGCAGGCCTGCTGATCAGCATTCAGGCCGACAAGGTGATTCGCCTCTTGCCACCCTTGGTCATCAGCGATGAAGAGGCCGATGAGATCGTAACACGCCTGGAGAATATCGTGACAGCATTCCTCACGAAAGAGAATATATCATGACACGCCATTTCCTCACCCTCAATGACCTGACGCCAAACGAGCTCGAGTCTTTGCTGCAACGCGCCATCGAATTGAAACGGATGCGGGCCGCAGGGGAGCATTACGAACCTTTTCGCGGCAAGGTCCTGGGGATGCTGTTTGAAAAATCATCCACCCGCACCCGCGTCTCATTTGAAGCCGGCATGGCACACTTTGGTGGCAGCGCAATCTTCCTGTCCCCTCGCGATACCCAGTTTGGGCGTGGCGAACCGACTGAAGACACCGCCCGCGTGCTATCACGCATGGTTGATCTCATCATGATTCGCACCTACGCTCACGAAACCCTTGAAACCTTTGCGGCACATTCTCAAGTCCCGGTGATCAACGCGCTCTCTGACATGTACCACCCGTGCCAGTTGCTGGCTGATATGCAGACCTGGTACGAACATCGCGGCAATATTCGCGGTAAACAGGTGGCATGGATAGGTGACGGTAACAACATGTGCCACTCCTATATTAATGCTGCACGGCAATTTGGCTTCAAATTACATATCGCTTCACCGACTGACTACACGCCAGATCCAAAGCTTCTTGCATCACACGCGGACTGCGTCACGTTAACCAACGATCCACTGGAAGCTGCCAGCGGTGCGGACCTGATCGTCACCGATGTCTGGGCCAGTATGGGCCAGGAAGAGGAAAGCAACAAACGCGCCCTCGACTTCGAGGCATATCAGGTGAACAACAACATCATGGCGGTCGCTGACAACGACGCGCTGTTTATGCACTGCCTGCCAGCACATCGCGGCGAAGAGGTTAGCGCGGATGTGATCGACGGCAACCAAAGCGTGGTATGGGATGAGGCGGAAAATCGTCTGCATGCGCAAAAAGCACTGATCGAATTCCTGCTCAAATAAGTGTTTAAACATTAGATGACCGCGCTGCTCGACATCAAAAACATTGAGTGCCACTATCAGGGGCAGACGATCATTCGCGAGCTCTCGTTTCATATCAACCAGGGCGATATCTCCTGCCTGCTCGGCCCAAGCGGCTGTGGTAAAACGACCGCACTGCGAGCAATCGCCGGCCTTGAACCTATCTATCATGGCAGCATCACACTACGCGACAAGAAGGTCTCGACGCCCGATAACATACTCGCGCCAGAGAAACGTAAACTGGGGATGGTATTCCAGGACTATGCGCTTTTTCCGCATCTGAATGTTCATCACAACATCACCTTCGGTCTGCGCCACATGGACAAAACCACCAGGCAACAACGCGCAGATGAACTACTGGCACTGGTCAATCTTGAGGGCTTCGGCAGACGCTATCCACACGAACTCTCAGGTGGGCAACAACAGCGTATCGCGCTGGCACGCGCCATTGCATCAAAACCCGACCTACTACTGCTCGACGAACCGTTTTCCAATCTCGATATCGATCTACGCGAAAAGCTTGGGCTTGAGATCCGTAACATCCTGAAAAGCCAGGGCATCACCGCCCTGCTGGTAACTCACGATCAGCATGAGGCCTTTGCACTGGGAGATATGGTTGGCGTCATGAATGAGGGGCGAATCCTTCAGTGGGACACGCCCTTCAATCTCTATCATGAACCCACCAGCCGCTTTGTCGCCAATTTCATCGGTCAGGGGATATTTCTCGAAGGAACATTGCTTGCACCCAATCTAGTCAGAACCGCTATAGGAGAAATTCAGGGCGATCGCGCCTACCCCTGGCCAATCAACTCAGGTGTCGAGGTGTTGATTCGCCCGGACGATATCATTCCGCAGGCCGATAGTCATCTACGCGCTGAAGTGATCGAGAAGGCCTTTAAAGGGGCAGAGATCATGTACACATTGAGACTACCCAACGGCAGCCGAGTCCTCTCGCTATTCCCCAGCCACTATCACCACGCGATAGGTGAGCAGGTGGGCATTCGCATCGCCGCAGACCATCTGGTTGCATTTCCGGCCTCATAATATGAGGCTTGCCTGGCGCTGGCATCACTTATATTCAACAATCTAAAACAAAAAAACGATAGACTGAAAACAGCCTATCGTTTTTCCTTAGCTTAAAATCTAAACCTGATCGAAGTCAGGAAGACCTACAACCCATAAATATACTAAGGTAATTGCGCTGAAAGGTAATTTGCTACTGCTTTAACCTCTCTATCCGACAACTTTTTAGCAATATCGCCCATCATCCCTGCTGGGTCATTAGCGCGTGCGCCACTCTTCAAATCCTTCAGCTGTTTGATGATATAGTCTCGATGTTGACCACCGATTCTTGGAAAAATAGCGATATTTGGCGCTTTTCCCATGCCACGATCACCATGACAGTTTACGCAACCGTATACACCCGTCTTTGGATTTCCCTCATAAAACAATTTCTTACCTTGGGCAGCCAACTTCTTATCTACAGCGACAATCGGTTTTTTTGCCATTTTCTGCTGCGCAAAAAAAGCACCAATATCCTTTGCATCCTGCAACGACGCTACCATTGCTGCCATACCTGCCATGGTATCATTATTTGCGCGGTGGCCTTTCTGGAAGTCCCTGATTTGCTTAACAATATACATTTCATATTGCCCAGCAAGACGTGGAAAAGTCGCGTCAGGACTATTGCCGTCAGAACCGTGGCAACCACCACATAGCCCTGCCTGCATCTCACCAGCCACCGGATCACCCGGTTTACTGGCAGCATGCGCCTCACTAACTAGCACCAATGACGCCAGCCCCCCCAAAAGTGCTATCAATATGCGTGATTTCTTGATCATAAAATGAACCCTTTTATTTTTATATTGTGCTCCCCAAACACCATATCACATGGATGCACATGAACTCGGATACACTACCAACCTCTCCACCTTACGTCAATCCACAACCCTCAAAATATCCGCGCGCCTTGACTATAATTGCAACATCTACCATCTAGAAAGACTACCTGCCCCCCTTAAAACCAATTGTGACATCACACTTCTAGTAAACGTCCCACCGAACATCAACACCTATCAATTCGCTGGCCTTACTTATAAAAGACACGATGAAGTTAAATTAACTCCGGCAAAGCCGGAGGCTTATTAGGTTACGCCCTCAAAGGGCTCACATTGCGCCCAAGGCGCTACATGCCAAGCACCAACTGATCTCGGCGAACATCTTCTTGCTCCTGATTGCGGATATACGCTCTAACCATTTCTTCATCCAATCCAACTGTTGAAACGTAGTAGCCTCGTGCCCAGAAATGTTCGCCTGCAAAGTTTCTTTGCTTACCCTTAAAACGTCTGGCTATCGTAATCGCGCGCTTCCCTTTCAAGTAACCCACAACATTTGATACTGAGTACTTCGGGGGAATACTGATACAGATATGCACGTGATCAGCCATTAAATGCCCTTCCTCTATACGACACCCCTTCCTGCTCCCCAACTCATGAAATATTTCACCTAGCCCTTTCCGGAGAGTTCCATATATCAGATTCAACCTCCTTTTGGGGATAAATACCACATGGTACTTACAATCCCATCTCGTATGAGCCAAATTTTTAAAGTCCCTCATAGATTTTCCTCTCGTTTCTTGGTCGAAACTAAAGGATATGTGACCGTAGCCTCGGTCTAACCTATTCGAGCCCCCCGGCACAGCCGGGGGTTTACCTAATGATTAATTATAAATATCAAGCCGCGATCAGGTAGCGACAGGACTCATCCGATCAGCCAACACATTATCGCTTCGCCTAAATCTTCTCTGCAAAAACACACCCAAAAGACCAGCACCAAAAAGCGCGAAGATGGGTGGCTCTGGAACTGAAATATCACCCACTAGATAACTGTTTGCTAGCTGGCGATCAAGCGCAGTATAACGACTAATTGCCGTGAGAAGATATTGACCAGATTCAAAATTAGGCACGTCTAAATAGTAGAAATCACCGTATGATTCCATGCCTGCAGAATGAGCGCTATAGTTTGCCGCATGCAACAGAGTATTAGGATCATCCGGGCTCCAATATGCGTAACCATCGATACCTAAGTCTGCGAACGTGGCATTATTAACCCATCCAGTCCAGTCATGGAATTCTTGATTGGCCCACGGACCTATCTGTAAAGCACCACCTCCCACGCTTGAGAGATCTCCGTGCGCTGTTTCGCCATAGAAGCGTATCGTATTATTCCCAATGTCATTCCATGAAATACCTATAATATGCGCATTACTTGGCAGACTTACGCCTATAAACACCATCATAGCAAACAGCTTAGATAGCGTACCATTTAGTCCTGTAATTCTTTTCAAACCGCTCTCCAACTATTCCTATTCAACTGGCTTTACGACAATTGAATACTATAAACATAGTACACCTTAATATCTTTAATAATAAACACAAGAAACTCAATAGATATATAGTTACGCAAAATACGAAACAACATTACAACCATATGTTTTAAAACGAATTATCAAACCTGCACCAACTTACACCCAACAAAGTGTAAAGTTTTGCTAATAACAATACTCACAAAATCACAGAACTAAATAGGCGCCAGAAACTACATATTACTCCATAAATGCATTAAGCGCTAAAGCCCCCCCTCTCTAAACACCACTCCCACTAGCACCCTCCTAATAACTAGATGTACTATCCAAGCGATTTTTTTGCAAGTAGAACAGTGACTTTTAACCATTCGCTGGCGACCATGGAGAGCAAAGCGTGCGCCGCTAGTCGCCGATAGGCTACGCCGTCTGCCCTTTCGTTGTGATGAGCGATGGCGAATGGCGAAGAAATGCAGGAGCGGCTTTAGTGGGCGTAGGGCCATTATGGTAGCAGTGTTGAGTGCAACGAGAGAACGAAGTGAACAAGGTTGTACTAAACGCTGCGGACGCAGGGCGGCGGGACAAAAGGAACCAGCTGTCGCGTAAGTGAGTAAATTATGGGCATGGACGCCAAATAATTTTTAGCGAAGTAGCGACACAATCGGCGTCGCTTTTTGAAAAAAAACACAACCAATGGCAAGCTGATTACTTAATTGACAATGCCTGCAAACGAGCCTTCTGCAACTGAATTGCATCATCTATCTCTTCCAACTTCTCTTCAATAACATCCAAGCGCCCCTCAATCACTGTCTTTTTTTCGCAACCCCAGTCACCAGACTGCTGGTGCGCACCACCCCGCGAATATGTGACTTCATTCCGCAATTCACCCGTTACCGCTACCACCGTATCCTCCTCAATTACATGAATCTCTTCAAGATAACCAAATAATAGCAACCTGTCACAAAATGTGTTGATGCGACGCGGAATCCCACCAGTATAAGTATATATCTCATTATAGGCTTCGTTGGTAAACGAAGGATCACCATCCCATTCCACTAGAGAAAGGCGGTGCTCAATGTACCCACAAACTTCATCCCTATCTAATGCTTTCAGGTAATAGGAGGCGATAACTCGCTGTCGCAATTGCTCAAGCCCATCAGCCTGAAGTGTCTTAATAAAATCCCGCTGTCCAAGCAGGAATATCTGTAAAAGCGCCACACCGCCAAGCTGAAAGTTAGATAACATGCGCAGTTCTTCTAGGGATTTGAGAGGAATATTCTGCACCTCATCCACCACTAACAACACTCTCTTACCCTCACGGACTCGTTCAAGAAAGAAATTTTCCAAATTTTTTAATAAACTTGCCTTAGTAACACCCTCATGAGCCAGCCCAAAGGAAGAGGCCACCAGACGCAACATGTCATCTGCTTCAAGCTGCGTTGTAACAAGCTTTGCTGCAACAAGATTTTCTTCTGCCAAATGATTAAAAAGCGCCTGTACCAGTGTTGTCTTTCCGGTACCAATATCGCCCATGATAACAATAAATCCCTCACCCTGAGTAATCCCATACTGGAGATAAGACATTGCCCTTTTATGACCTCGACTGCTATAGAAAAAACGAGCATCCGGACTCAGTTGAAAGGGGCGTGCTCTTAGCTTATAAAAAGACTCGTACATGACTCTCCATATTCAAAAGGTACATTTACATGAGCACCCACAAGATGCTCGACGTGCTTATACCGATTCACAGTAAATTCTCGCTTTGAATCTCGGTGACAATATGCGCTGGTAAATATTGAGAACCATACAATAAAGCGCTGAAAATAAACTTTAATGCTTACACTTAATTGTGAAACCCAGCGTGTCGCAGCGCTCGTTTTAAAGAATTGATCTGTTCATGGCTCAATTCCACTGCGTTCAAGCGACATCTATTGCGGCTCAGACGTCCTCATCACCTCGTTCACGTATCGGCTCTCAAGTGACAGGCGGAGCTAGGATGCAATTACTGCGCTTTCTTCGCTGCGCTACGAAGGCTACTGCAAGTTGTCCGCCCTACCGAGGGCTTCCACTGCCCCGCTCGCTATTCGCATAGTTCTCCATGTAGTGTGGCGGATAGGAACCCATTCTAGATCATTATTTACGTGCTATGCTACTCTAAACACTCACATTTTAGAGCTCATATGAGCCAACGAAGACTATCAGCCAACAAAATAAACGTCAATGCTGCACTGGCTAAAATACATGAGTATGAATACTTGATTAAGCCAGATCAATATTTCATAAAATGAAACCAGCGCGTTGCCTCTCCATTTTGACCCAGCAAATGCGTAAATCCTACAGCCCCTAACTTCACGCATACTTCATTTAAACAGAGATACGCATCCAGCAATAATGAACGAGAAACCACAGGAATAAAGTTCCATAATTTTTATACTAATTATCATATAGATACCAGTTGCTACACTGAGCATCACCCATAACCCATGGGAAAATCGAGTATTATACCGTAAAATCCTGTCAAATTGTTGGCGACTGGTCGATATCATTGCTACAGGAAACCTTCAAGAGGTACACTTAACTTCTAGAGAAGAGGATTCCGTTGCTTTGTAACCCCTCTAGCGGTGTAAGCTTCATCCGGTCATACCGATCAAACACAACGCATAATCATATATTTGGAGAGAAAGTATGGCCAGGTTATCTAGGTATTTTGCTGTCATTACCGTGTTCGTTCTTAATATATATTCAAGTTCTTATGCTGGAATACTTGTTATTGCGCCACACCCAGACGACGATGTTCTTACATCTGCGGGAATCATCCATCACGCACTCTCAAGGGGACAGGATGTAAAAGTCGTATATTTGACGAATGGCGATAATTCTGGAATTTCAACAGGCCTCACAAGACAAGAAGAAGCAGTTGCTGCGCAATCTGAACTCGGACTCACAGAAGATAATCTTATTTTTCTAGGGTACCCCGATGGATATCTGGGGCTGATATTTAATATCTATCCCGCCCTCACCGACCAGTATACGACCCCAAATGGACAAGCAGTCACCTATGGTAATAGAGGTCTGGGCCGTGTCGACTACCATAGTCACAGATTTGGCGCTCCCGCAGCCTATAACCGCGCCAACATGGTAATAGATCTGCAAGATGTTATAGAGACGTTTCAGCCTGAGCACATTTACACCGTATCGGAGCACGATACACACCAGGATCATGCATCAACCTATGACTTAACCGCACTTGCTGTAACTGGTGCAAATACCTCTAATCCTGCATACATCCCAGCCATCCACACCACCGTTGTGTGGACAGCAGACCCTGGTGTCTGGCCCGCAGTTCAAGACCCTACTTCATACCACACAGAATCGGTTGATTTCGCGCCAGCAGGGCTTATTTGGAGTGAAAGAGAAAGCCTGGACGTGCCCATATCGATGCAATCAACTGATTTCATTGAAAATCTAAAATATCAGGCAATTAATCGCCACACTACACAAGGTGGCGCCTCCGGATTTCTAGGCCGCTTTGTCCACAAAGATGAGATCTATTGGGCAACAAATGAAATTGGAAGCAATAGACCACCCACTGTGGAGGCTGGCGCAAGTATTACAGTCGCTGAGGGTACTGCTATTCAATTAGATGGTTCAGCTAGCTTCGATCTGGACATTGATCCACTGACCTTCCAGTGGGAACAAGTGGGAGGGCTCTCCGTCTCGCTCTCTGACCCAACTGTCGCAGCTCCAAACTTCATAGCGCCCAGTGGCATTACCGAGGATGAAATCTTAAGTTTTGAATTAATAGTTAATGATGGCACATTTAACAGTTCTCGCGATCTGGTGAGCATCACCGTTCTAGCCCCTCCCCCCATAAACTACCCTCCAATAGCAAATGCTGGCAACGATCAAACAGTTGGCATGGACATTGCCATTCAACTGGATGGCTCCGGGAGCAGTGATCCAAATGGAGAGTTGATTACATATCAATGGACGCAAGTGGATGGCACACCCATTGCGTTATCAGACCCAACCGTAGTAAACCCAACACTGAGAACCCCCACAGGTCTGGCCACGGACGAAGTCCTGACTTTTGAGCTGGTTACACACGACGGGGCTTTCTCAAGCACAGCAGACCAAGTGGATATTTTGGTGCAGCTTGATGGGCCCTCAAATATAGCTCCACTGGCGACTGCAACAGCATCTTCTGAAGGTAGTAGCAGCCAAACTGCCGACAAATCAATTGACGAAGTAATAGATGGCTATCCTGGAGACGCTTCACGAGAGTGGGCAACCGCCGGAGAGCGTACTGGTGCCTGGCTTACCCTTAGCTGGGGTCGCTCTTATGAAGTAGATCGTGTGGTACTTTATGACCGTCCAAATGTATCTGACCAGGTTAACAGCGCGGTCTTGTCCTTCAGTGATGGTAGCAGTATCAATGTAGGCCCACTTGATAATGTCGGCGGCGCCTATGTAGCAACCTTTGCACCTAGATTAATCTCAGAATTAACGGTTACTGTTACGGGTGTCAGCCTGACTACCGGCGGTGTAGGCTTAGCAGAAATCGAGGTTGTTGGTACCCTGTTTGAAGGCAGCAATCTGCCCCCTGTTTCTGATGCCGGCATTGACCAGAATGTCGGCATGGGAATCCCTGTACAACTGGATGGATCTGGCAGCTCCGATCCTAACGGAGACCCTATTACCTTTTTCTGGGCTCAAACAAGCGGCACCCCTATCGTCTTGTCCGATGCTACAACTGCCAATCCCATTTTTTCAACGCCCACAGGTCTGATCGTCGATGAAGTTCTCAGTTTTGAATTAACAGTCGATGACGGCCTTGTCAGCACGACCGACCAGGTTGATATCACAGTACAAGTATCTGCTGGCGTCAATATTGCGCCATTGGCAGTCACTTCTGCTTCCTCTGAAAACCCGGGGCAACCCGTTACAAGCGCTATTGATGGCATCATCGATGGCTTTCCAGGGGATGCGTCACGAGAGTGGGCCACTGCAGGTGAAGGGGCAGGTGCATGGTTAGATCTCAATTGGGGAAGCGCATATGTTGTTGATCGTATAGTTCTTTATGATAGACCAAATCTCTCTGATCAGGTCACAAGTGCAACCCTGACATTCAGCGATGGCACTCGCTCCACGCTGACTGTGGGCCCACTCGACAACGCCGGAGGCGTCAATGTCTATACTTTTGCACCCAAGGTGACCACAAGTCTGATCATGACTATAAATAGCGTTTTGCCCGGCACCAATAATGCTGGACTGGCAGAAATTGAAGTCATTGGGGTTCCATATACTGGGAATAATGCTGCGCCAACAGCCGCTGCAGGTACCAACCAAACTGTAGGAAGGGGGATTGCAGTACAATTGGACGGGACTGGCAGTATAGACCCGGACGACAATCCTCTGACTTATCAGTGGACTCAAATTGCTGGGCCGTTAGTTATTCTTTCCGATACCAGCACTGCTACACCAACCTTTAAAACACCCGCAAACTTGACGCAGGACGAAATCATTAGTTTTGAGCTCGTAGTTAATGATGGAGATAATAACAGCACACCAGACCAGGTCGACATTTCAGTACTGCTCTCAGCCGGCAGTAATATTGCGCCAGTTGCATCGGTTACCGCCTCATCAGAAACAGTAAACACTGGCCAAATTGCACAAAAAACAATTGATGGCGTCATTGACGGTTATCCTGGCGATGCGACTCGTGAGTGGGCCAGTGACGGTGAAAATGCTGGTGCATGGATTACACTGGATTGGGGAAGCAGTACATATGTTGTAGATCGAGTAGTACTCTATGATCGAATAAACCTTTTTGACCACATCTCCAGTGCAACCCTCAACTTCAGCGACGGCAGCAGTATCGTTGTAGGTCCTCTGAATAACGCCGGAGAGGCGCTTGTAACGACATTTTCCCCAAGAATGATTTCAAGTATGACCATCAATATAGACAATACTAGCGTCGACACACAGAATATTGGCCTAGCAGAAATAGAAATTGCCGGGATAGTACATACAGGGCAGAATCTGGCGCCCATCGCAAATGCCGGAGATAATCAAACCGTCGATGAAGGTACTATTACTCAACTGAATGGGACCTCGAGTAGCGACCTCAATGGAGATCCTCTAACCTACAGTTGGAGCCAGGTTGGAGGTATCCCTGTCATGCTCTCGGATGCTACTATGGCAAGCCCGATTTTTACTTCGCCATCAGGGCTTTTACAAAATGAAGTATTGAGCTTTGAGTTGGTCGTCAACGACGGTCAACTTGACAGCATCGCAGATAATGTCACTGTACTGACACAGATTTCGGTCGGGAGCAATGTGGCTCCCCTGGCTACAGCAACCGCATCATCTGAAAGCACCGAACAGACAGCCAACAATGCCATCGACAATATAATAGATGGCTACCCGGGCGATGCCTACCGGGAATGGGCCTCGGCTGGACAGGGCGCCGGTGCCTGGATCAATTTAAACTGGGGTCGCTCTTACACCATAGACAGGATCATCATCCATGATCGTCCCAACCTATCGGACCAAATTACTAGTGCAACATTAACATTCAGTGACGGAAGCAGTATTGACGTAGGTGCTCTGGACAACACTGGCGCTGGATATGTCATCACTTTCACACCTAAAGTGATATCAAGCATGTTAATGACAATCGATACCGTTGGCATAGCAACTGATAATATCGGGCTTGCTGAAATACAGGTCATTGGAACGCCATTCAACGGTGGAAACCTCGCCCCTACCGCACTAGCTGGCATCGATCAAACAACCAATACGAGCACCCTGATTCAGCTGGATGGCTCTGCAAGCAGTGACCCCAACGGAGATATGCTCACCTATCAATGGACACAAGTTAGCGGCCCACTGGTCACTTTATCGGATCCGAATATGGTTAATCCCATATTTACTACGCCATCAAGTCTTACAAATGATGTGGTCGTTGGATTTGAACTGGTGGTCAACGATGGCCTTCTAAACAGCTTTGCTGATCAGGTTAATATCTATGTCAATGTCGCATCGAGCATAAATATCGCGCCACTGGCGCTATCTGTCGCAGCATCATCTGAAAGCGGCAATCGTCAAGCTGCTCTAAAGGCAATCGATGGCATTATTGATGGCTATCCAAATGATCTTTATCGTGAGTGGGCGACCGCGGATGAAGGTGCTGGTGCCTGGATCACGTTGACCTGGGACAGCGCATATATTGTCGACAGTGTCACACTATATGATCGAATAAATCTCTTTGACCAGATCACGAATGCGACACTGACATTTAGTGATGGCAGCAGTGTAGCTGTGGGTACGCTCGATAATTCTGGCGCAGGGCTCGTAGTCTCATTTCCGCCAAGAGAAATCACTTCACTTACGCTAACAATTGATAGTGTAAGTATTTTCACCGGCAGCGTAGGCTTGGCAGAGGTTGAGGTTACGGGAACATCACCTTAACAGTTCTCACGCAGCCAGGGAAAGCAAGAAGCGTATAGCGCGGTGAATAAGAACCTCCGCAACATAACGGCTGCCAGTATACGGAAGGACTTGACTATGGACGGTCAAGGCATTCAACAAATACAGCTACTTAGTCGACCCTGAAAAACCCACAAGCTCCTGACCAATAAAGAAAAAGAAGCTGGAATGAGATAAAATAACGTCCAGAAACCGGTGTTAATCGCAGTAAAACTGGACGAAAAGGACAGCGCGG
>CALZMY010000256.1 GCA_945788675.1 uncultured Gammaproteobacteria bacterium
ACCCGCGCCGGTAGCGTCAAAGCGTGTCGTCGCGCCCGCCTCGCCCCCACCATCGGTGGTCAAATTGCATCGCGTGTCGTCAATGAAGGCGATGCAGTCAAAACCGATCAATTACTGTTAGAACTGTGGAACGATGATCTACAGGCACAATTAGCACTGGCCACCAGTGAAGCCGATGCCGCAGAGGCGCACGCTAGCCAGACATGCCTGAAGGCGGATGAAGCCAGACGCGAGGCGCAACGCCAGCAGGCGCTGCATCAAAAGCAACTGGTCGCTGAAGAGGTCGTCGACCATGCACAAACCAATGCACAGGCACAAAAGGCAAGCTGTAAGGCGGCCATTGCGGGCACTGAGGTGAGCAAACGTCGCATTGATGTGGCGCAGGCGATGCTCGAGCGCACGCGTATTCGCGCGCCGTTTGATGGCACCATCGCTGAAATCAATGGTGAACTCGCCGAATATGTCACCCCCTCACCGATCGGTATCTCGACCCCACCCGCGGTAGACCTGGTCGATACCAGCTGCCTCTTCATCTCCGCGCCGATCGATGAAGTCGATGCACCGCGCATTCGGGCAGCGATGAATGCCCGTATCTCACTCGACGCCTTCCCCGGCAGGCGTTTCGACGGCATCGTGCAGCGCATTGCCCCGTATGTGCTGGCGGTTGAAAAGCAGGCGCGTACCGTTGAGGTCGAAACGGTCTTCACCAATCCCGAAGCGTTCAAACAGATGCTGCCCGGCTACAGTGCCGATGTTGAGATCATCATCGATTCACGTCGCGATGTGGTACGGGTACCGAGTGAGGCCATCATCCGCGACACCTTTGCAGATGCGGCCGCACCACAGGCTGCCGTAATGGTAATGCATGACGATGGCCTGCTCGAAAAACGCCCAATCACCAGCGGCATCTATAACTGGCAATTTACAGAAGTGATCGATGGCCTCACGGCAGGTGAGCAGATTGTATTATCGGTAGACCGCGATGGCATCGTCGATGGCGCTTACGCGACCAGCGAATCAGCTGCACCAGGTTCGGCCAGATCAGGTTCGGCCAGATAATGATCCAGCTTGAAGCCATTCACCGTATCTTTGAGGTCGGTGACCAACAGGTACATGCACTGAATGACGTCTCCCTTGAGATCAACGATGGCGAGTACCTCTCGATCATGGGCCCATCGGGATCAGGTAAATCGACACTCCTCCACTTGATTGGTCTGCTCGATCAACCCACCTCGGGCGAATACATCCTCAACAATCAGAAGATCACCACCCTCAGTGATGACCAGCAGGCAGAAGTAAGGCGTAATCAAATCGGTTTTGTGTTTCAGTTTTTTCACCTCGTACCGCGCCTCACTGCAATGGAGAATATTGAGCTGCCGATGGTGCTCGCCGGTATCCCGCTCGCAGAACGTCGCAAACGGGTCGAGGAAATCCTGGATGCCGTCGGGCTTGAAGGACGTGCGCACCACAAACCTGAACAGCTCTCCGGGGGACAGCGCCAACGGGTTGCCATTGCACGTGCCACTATTATGCAACCGAGCGTCGTGCTTGCCGATGAACCGACCGGCAACCTTGATAGCGTCTCCGGCAATGAAGTGGTCGAGGTGCTTGAAGCACTCAATCAACAGGGCATCACGCTGATCGTCGTCACCCACGATGCCGCACTCGGTGCGCGTGCCACACGAGAAATAAAGATGGTTGACGGGCGTATTGTCAACGACCTCAACAACAGCGCACAGCAACCATAATAATGCGGCTACGCGACATCCTCTCTCTCACCTTTAGCGCACTGAATGGCTACCGCTTTCGTACCGGACTGATGTTGCTGGCGATGGCGATCGGCGTCGCCTCAGTGGTGGTGCTGACCTCACTCGGCGAAGGGGCACGCCGCTACATTACCGATGAATTCGCCTCACTCGGTACCAACCTGTTGATTGTACTACCGGGACGCTCCGAAACCAGTGGCGGCACGGCCACCATGTTTATGAGTGACACTACACGTGACCTGACACTCGATGATGCCCGCGCACTCCTGCGCAGCAGTCATATTCGACGACTGGCACCGGTCAATATTGGCGCATCTCAACTATCGTGGCGTGAACGCGAGCGCGAGGTGCCGGTATTTGGCTCCAGTAGCGAGCTCATCGACATTCGTCACTGGAAGATGGCACAGGGACGCTTTCTACCCCCGCTGGATCTGGAGCAGGCATCACCCGTTTGTGTGATTGGTGCTAAATTGCGTACCGAACTATTTGGCAATAACAACGCCATCGGTGAATGGGTGCGGCTTGGCGATCGACGCTTTCGCGTGATCGGCATACTTGCCACCGAAGGACGCGCCGTGGGCATCGATGTCGAAGAGGTGATCGTCATTCCGGTGGCTTCGGCACAGGCACTCTTCAACGAACCATCACTGTTTCGTATCATCATTGAGGCAAAAGATCGCGATGCGATCAAACGTGCCAGTGAGTTTGTCAAAAAGACCATCCGTGATCGCCATCAGGGGGAAGATGACATTACCCTCGTGACACAGGATGCCGTACTTGCCACCTTCGACAAGATCTTCCGCTCGCTCACCTATACAGTGGCGGGCATCGCCGCCATTAGTCTCGCCGTTGCCGGCATCCTGATCATGAATGTGATGCTGGTTGCGGTATCACAACGCACCTCAGAAATCGGCGTATTGAAAGCACTCGGCGCCTCGCAACGACAGATCGTCACCCTCTTTCTGTGTGAAGCAGCAATGCTGTCATTAGCAGGTGCCTGCATCGGATTACTGATTGGTGAAGGCTGTAGCTGGTTGATCGGCTACTTCTTCCCCGCCATCACGATGGGCGCACCGCTATGGGCGGTCGTTGCCGCCGTCGCGGTTGCTTTAATCACCGGTCTACTGTTTGGTGCAATGCCCGCACGCCGTGCTGCGCGACTCGATCCTGTCATGGCATTGGCACATCGGTAGCGCAATCAACCATGTTGATACACGACTTCATTAAACTCACCACCCGCTCTGTCATCGCCCATCGCATGCGCAGCTTTCTCACGGCACTCGGCATCGCGATCGGTGTGGCAGCAGTGGTACTACTCACCTCGATTGGTGATGGCCTGCACCGCTTTGTGCTGGCCGAGTTTACTCAATTTGGCACCAACCTGATCGGCATCAACCCCGGTAAGGCCACTACTGCCGGCGCATCGATCGGTGTCTTTGGCACCGAACGTCCACTCACCATCGATGATGCCGTGGCACTCGAAAAATTGCCTGACATCGAAGCAGTCGTGCCAGTGGTCCAGGGCAACGCCGAAGTCGAGTCAAGTCATCGGCAACGGCGTACTACCGTCTACGGTATGGGGGGCGATATGCCGCTGGCATTTCGTGCCAACATCGCACTGGGAAGATTCTTTATCGATGATGACCCAAACAGTCCGCGTGCCGTCGCCGTGCTCGGCAGTAAACTGCGCAGTGAACTCTATGGCAACACCAACCCACTGGAACAACGCATTCGTATTGGAGGGGATCGCTATCGCATCATCGGTGTCTTTGAACCCAAGGGACAGATACTTGGGGTCGATCTTGATGACGCGGTCTACATCCCGGCGGCACGTGCACTGGAAATGTTCAATCGCGATAGTCTGGTAGAGATCGACCTGCTCTATCGTGAAGGGGCCGATGTCGATGAAGTCGTCGCTACTGTCACCCGTCTGCTGACCGCACGACATGGGCGCGATGACGTCACCATCACTACTCAACAACAGATGCTGGAGGTGCTCGGGTCTGTACTCGGTATTCTCACCTTTGCAGTCGCAGCCCTTGGCAGTATCTCACTGCTGGTCGGCAGCGTAGGCATCTTCACGATTATGACCATCGCAGTGAATGAGCGCATCGCCGAGGTCGGATTACTGCGAGCACTCGGTGGAAGACGTCGCCAGGTAATGGTGTTATTTCTTGGCGAGGCGATAGTACTCGCAGCACTCGGCGGCCTGCTTGGTTTGACCATCGGTATTGGTGGCACACAGTTACTCGCCCTCTTTCTCCCCACCCTGCCGGTCCATATTTCATGGAACTACCTGATCGCGGCTGAAGTACTCGCCATCACCATCGGTATCATTGCCGGAATATGGCCTGCACAACGTGCCGCAAAACTCGACCCGATTGAAGCACTGCGCAGCGAATAATAATCACAGCCGACGGGGCCAGATCAATATGTAATTACAATATTTTTCATACTACCTTACGCAGGACGAGCACTAACCCACTCATCATCTTTATAACTGCATGTAGTACATGCTTTCGAATCCGATACTTCCAATGCAAACTCAATCCTAAGCTGGACTGGAGATGCATTAAAACACGCGGCGCTATTAAGCACTGCGCTGTCCAGTTAGCATAATACGCTATCTTTTTTAGGGACGGCTTCCCAAGTATAACTATCTCCATAATGTACCTTATGTGTAAAGGTAAAGATTACATAGGTAGTGCACTTCTTGTTAGACTATTAGTCTAATTGTTTTGAATTAATGCAATACACATGCAAGAAATTTCCCGCATAAAATATCTACGCACCCATAACGCGAACGTTAACAGACCATTATATTTTTCAATAATCATCTAATATCCAGCTTGCTGGATTTCTATTGTGAGGGTAAATGAAGTGTCACATGATCCTGTTACGCTACCCAGTAAAATAACGAACATTCAAAAACAAAAAAATAATTTGAAAAGCGGTTTAAGTGGTGCGCGTATAACGCGTATTGTCATTGGTATTAGCGTTGTCTTCCTCGCATTATGGGCATTCGTTCCAGGCATGATCTATCCAATTAGTAGCAATGCAATAGTCAATGCACAGGTTATGACAATTCGTGCACCTATTCAGGGCGAAGTGACAAAAATACTCTCTGCGGAAACACAGACCATAAAAAAAGGCGAGCTTATCGCCCGTATTGAAGATAGCCGTATAGATCGTAGCAAGCTAGCGGCATTGATGGCCGATCACGCAACCCTGCACGAAACCATTTTGGCGCTTGAACAGGAAGATAAAGATCTGCAGCATTTTTTAACGCGCCTCGAGGTGAATGGCGAAGCTTACTATCAATCAGTAAATAAGCATTATCAAGTAATGAAGGCCGAGAAGGAGGCTAAGTTGGCAGCTCAGCAGGCCATTCTAAAGGACACAAGCTCAAAGCTTGCTAGAGAGGCGGCATTGTTTAATAAAGGGTTAACTACCAGGGCTGAGTTAGATGCGGCTTTACGCGACGATGCTGTAGCGCGTGCTGAGCTAGTCGTGATCGAGCGTGAAATCGAACGCGTCAAGGTGGAACTTGATGGTGCCAAACAGGGCGTATATTTTGGTGATGGGTTTAATAATGTACCCTATTCTCAGCAAAGAAGTCATGAGATCGAGCTACGTCAACAAACGGTCATGAGTAAGCTCCGTGATGCCAATATTCGCGTGCACGAAATAGAACGTCAAATCAGGATAGAAGAAGAGAGACTTGCTCACATTAGTGAATCTGAACTGGTGGCCCCTAATAATGGGCGCATATGGCTGCGTTTGGTCGGTGAAGGTGAACATGTCATTGCAGGTACGCCTATGTTACAGATCGCTGACCTTTCGCGCCTGTTTCTGATTGTCAGCCTTGACGAACGATATTTCGATGATGTCAATATCGGGGACACCGCCAGCATTGATCTCATAGGTTCAACAAACGACTTTCATGGAAGAGTCGAACGTATGCAAGGGCGCAAATCAACCTTACCAGAATCGATGTTAGCGGTTACACAGCCAAACAGTGATAAGAACGATTTTCTGGTATTTGTGAATATGGATATAAATGACTTTAAGGACGATAGCGAAATATTTAATCAAGTTGGGCGTCGGGCTAAAGTCACATTTCACAAAGAAGATACTATTCTCATAACAAACCAGGCTTCCTCTTCCGCAAATGTAGTAACTCATAATAAGGGTTAAAAAATTCCTTTAAAACCTTCTCCTGCATTATAGCCTCACCGTATATGAATGAACTTATCCCTGCTGTGGTTATTGCCGTCGTACTCATGGTATGGCTGCCGATGTTTCCAAGAGAACAAACCTGGGCACGAGTCGTGGTACTTGGGTTTTCACTTTTGCTTACTCTGCGCTATCTGTTTTGGCGCATCACTGAGACCCTGCCCGCCACCGAGCTGACTGTACAGACAGTCTGGGGCTCGGTTTTTTTAATTTTTGAGATGAGCACTATCGTTGGTTTGTTTATCGGACATTGCTTTCAGATGCGTACCGCCAACCGTAGCAATGAAGCGGACCAGGGTGCCACCAGGCTAAAAAAAAGTGATAACGTACCAGGTGTAGATGTATTCATCGCCACTTATAACGAAGGCCTGGATGTGGTGGAGCGTACTATCGTGGGGGCATTGTCACTTGATTATCCGAACTTTACAGTCTGGGTACTGGATGATGGCAAGCGTGATTGGTTACGTAAATTCTGCGAGGACAAAGGGGTCCGCTATATCACTCGTCCAGATAATGAACATGCCAAAGCGGGAAATATCAATCATGGGCTTGCGGTCAGTAAATTAGTGACCAACGGTGATCTTGTCATGGTACTGGATGCGGATTTTGTAGCGCGAGCAGATTTTTTATGGCGCACAGTCGGGTTTTTCGAAGATGAAAAAATCGGTATTGTGCAAACGCCACAACATTTTTTCAATCCAGACCCCATTCAATCAAACCTCCTTGCAGATCAGTTCTGGGTAGATGAGCAACGATATTTTTTTGACATAGTACAGCCCTCAAGGGATGCCTGGGATGTCGCTTTTTGCTGCGGCACGTCCAGCGTTATACGGCGCCGTTATCTGGAAGAGATCGGTGGTTTTCCTACCGATAGCGTCACTGAAGATATACTGCTTAGTTTCGTCTTCCTGCAACATGGTTACATTACCCGCTATCTCGATGAGCGTCTGAGTGTTGGCCTGGCGCCTGAAGGGTTGAAGGAGTACCTTACCCAGCGTTCACGATGGTGCCTCGGTACGATGCAAATTCTGTGGTTAAAGTCGTGTCCTTTGTGGGCACCCGGACTGACCATGTTACAACGCACTAGTTTCCTGTGGCAGGTGATGAACTGGGTAGTCACCTTTCCATGGGCTATCATTATTCTTGCTGCCCCGTTGTTATATCTGTTTTTTGGCCTTTACGCGATAGAAGCCCGGGCTTCTGAACTACTAAGTCATATGGCACCTGCCTTTGTGGCAATATTGATGTCAGTCAACTGGGTTTCCAACCGTAAGTATCTCATTATTATGACGGATGCCACTCGACTGATCATGGTTTTCACTATACTGGGCTCACTTTATCAAAGTCTGATCCGCCCTTTTGGGCAGCGTTTTAAAGTAACTGCCAAAGGGGGTGATCGCAGTAAGGTCATCATACAGTGGCCATTATTATGGAAATTGCTACTGTTATTCGTAATAAGTGTACTGGGCATTGTGCTCAATCTTGTACCGGAATATGCAGTTATTGAGGATCATGAACAACAGTGGGTAAATTTCATCTGGTGTTTCTTTAATATTATTGTGATCGCTATTTCCGCAATGATTTGTGTGGACTTGCCCCGCCCTCGCAAAGAGGAACGTTTTGTGGTTAATGAAAACAGTGTGATCGTCGTCGAAGGTAAAAAACATCCCTGTTTGATCAAGGATCTTTCGTTGAACGGTGCCAACATACAAAGCCCTGTGCAGGAATTGCCAATACTACACCGGTTAATACTGAATGTAGAGGGAGTTGGGGTAGTGAAGTGTCAGATCAGCCGTATCATCAACCCATATGAGATTGGGGTTGAGTTTGTCGACCTCTCCACCAAAAGAGATGCTATGATTCGCAAGGTATATACTAGTGACTATGCAAATGTTTCCCATCACGCATATCCAGGAAAACTTTTTCTATCAATACTTTATCGATTTTTCGGCTACCAGCTGAGTGACATTAAACAATAAGAATTTCTCGTGTTCGTTTAGATAAACTCATAACATATATTACCTGAGTGTTTGCGGTCAGAAAATTGAATAATCGGCCGAGGAAGTGCCTTGCTTATCGCGCACCGCAACAAGTCTTCTCTGAGGCTAAGCGTGCTGCCCTTGCAACTTGAATCCACCGATAGCTATAAACAATCAATAACGCTGCTCTTACCCCAAACTCTCCCAAACTCTTATGGAGCTGGAAGGAGCCAGGG
Source organism: uncultured Gammaproteobacteria bacterium (assembly GCA_945788675.1). Taxonomy (GTDB): domain Bacteria; phylum Pseudomonadota; class Gammaproteobacteria; order SZUA-140; family SZUA-140; genus SZUA-76. Next base: position 8,218 of record CALZMY010000256.1, read on the forward strand.
CATTAAATGCATTGATCCAGTGCGTCTGATCCACTGCCTTGCCGCTAACAACTAAGTTCAGCAACGGCAACGCA
>CALZMY010000257.1 GCA_945788675.1 uncultured Gammaproteobacteria bacterium
ATCTCTCTGGGCATGAAGCAGTGCTTTTCTAATCCCTGGGAAGAGTTTGCATCTACTCACAATAAGGGTGACAAGCTGAGCGGCACGATTAAGTCGATCACTGATTTTGGTATATTTGTTGGCTTAACCGGCAGCATTGATGGTCTGCTGCATCTGTCTGATCTGTCATGGAATGAGGCCGGTGAGGAAGCGGTACACAATTATAAGAAGGGTGATGAAATCGAAGCCGTGATTCTGGCGATTGATCCTGAGCGTGAGCGCATTTCTCTGGGTGTCAAACAGCTTGAACGTGACCCATTCTCTAACTACGTCGCTGATCATCCTAAAGGCGAGATCGTCAAGGGTGTTGTCAGTGAGGTTGATGCCAAAGGGGCAATTATTACGCTGGCTGATAGTGTTGAAGGGCATCTTCGTGCCTCAGAGCTGGCACGTGACCGTGTTGAAGATGCGCGTACTGTGCTGACCGTCGGTGATGAGATTGAAGCTCGCTTCATGGGCGTTGATCGTAAAAATCGCACGATTATGCTTTCAGTCAAGGCAAAAGACGCCTATGAAGAGGCTGAGCAGGTTAAAGATTATAGTCAGTCTTCAGCCGCATCAGGCACGACAACATTGGGTGATCTGCTAAAAGAGAAAATGGAAGGTAACTCTTAATCGATTTATATCCGTCGGGACTCCCTTGTTATTGCAAATTGTTGCATAACAAGGGATGATCTGGCATATGTAGTCGAGTGTGGCGCTTTATGTATTTTGGAGCGGAATAAATGACAAAGTCTGAATTAATTGAAATTATCGCGCAGAAGCAGAAGCATTTATCGTATAAGGATATCGAGTATGCTGTGAAAACCATGATCGAGCAGATGGCGCAGTCACTCGCAAGTGGCGAGCGAATCGAGATTCGTGGTTTTGGTAGCTTTTCGTTGCACTTTCGCCCGCCAAGAATGGGGCGAAATCCGAAGACGGGTGAGCCGGTACCGCTTTCGGGAAAGCATGTACCGCACTTTAAGCCTGGAAAGGAGTTGCGTGAACGCGTGAATGAGAGTATCGGGACAACGACGATTCAGGAGTAATCTTGATTCAGTTGGTTTAAGACTCTGTGTTAAGGTTCTACCGAGCGGCAAAACTTCACATAGAAGGGGTGTGATGACATGATGAAAATCTTTTTATTTATTTTTGCGTTGGCTATTCTGGTGTTAGGTGCTAGCTTCACGCTGCTGAATGCAGACCCAGTTCAGGTGAATTACTATTTTGGTACCGCTGAAATTGCTTTATCTGTGATTCTGGTGGGCACGTTGGTCGTGGGTGCATTGATAGGTGTTTCTGCGACGATGGGTAAGATGTTATCTCTTAAGCTTCAGGTTTCTAAGCTGCGCCGTTCATAATCGAGCATAAGTATATTTGGTAGCGTAGCAGAGGGGTCCCTTTATTTAGCTGATGCTTAGCTGCGCAATGTATATGTTTTGATAAAAGCCCCGTTTTATAATGGGGCTTTTTATTATGTGGAATGTCAGGGGCGAGATACCAGCTAGATTGCTGGTAAGATCATTTTGGGTCTTTGAGAGGAGCTGTTGCTGGAGGTTGTAGCTATGAGTGAAAATAGAAACAAAGTGATCGATCCCAGGTGTGTTGTTGTTGCACTCGATTTTTCGGATGCAGGGGCTGTCATGGAGTTGGTGAGTGGGCTAGACCCTGACTGTTGCCGCTTGAAGGTTGGCAAGGAGCTGTATACTCATTGTGGCCCTGCTTTAGTTGAGCGGTTGGCGGCTGATGGCTTTGAAGTCTTTTTAGATCTTAAATTCCATGATATACCCAATACGGTTGCTGGAGCTTGCGCAGCAGCAGCTGATCTGGGTGTCTGGATGGTGAATGTACATGCTTTGGGTGGGCGTCGCATGATGGAGGCGGCGCGTGCTGCAATCGCACAGAAGTCCCATCAACCTTTGTTGATGGCGGTCACTATTCTGACCAGTATGGATGAAAGTGACCTGCGTGAAATTGGATTGTCAGGTTCAGCTGAGGAAAATGTGTTGAGACTTGCGACGTTGGCCGAGCAGTCCGGATTAGATGGTGTTGTTTGTTCTCCTCTGGAGGTAGCGGAATTGAGCCGACGGAGTCGTGATGGCTTTCGGTTTATTACACCAGGAATTCGTCCCGCCGGGTCTCAGGCGAATGACCAGAAAAGGATCACTACGCCAACCGATGCACTTAGTTCGGGTGCGGATTACCTTGTCATCGGACGTCCAATCACCGCTGCCGATGATCCACTGGCTGCACTACAAGCCATTAATGCCGAGATTCGAGCTTCATTTACCCCCGCTGCTTGACAGTGGGTTTATTCTGAGTTTAGCTATCAATACTGGCATCTGGAAGATGCCAGCAGAGCTTCGTTACGGCGAAGTTTTTTGAATGAATAACACGGAGGTGAATAATGCGATTTTTAAGAAAATTATTGTTGCTGGTTTGTTTGTGTCTGGGAGCGCCAGTTTTATTGGCGGGCTCTATTGATATAAATACGGCGGATATTGAAACGCTGGCTGCAGAGCTTCATGGGGTAGGGGCAAAAAAGGCTGTCGAGATCATCAAGTATCGCGAGCAGAACGGCCCGTTTAAATCTGTTGAAGAACTGATAAACGTGAAGGGAATTGGTGGTACAATTCTGGAGAAGAACAGGGGCCGGATTGTGGCTGATATCGAGAGTGAGCAGGACTAGTCCTTTTTAGTCTGCTTACGTAACGAAACCCGGAAGAGCGGGGCTTCCAGCGTAGCGCTGGAAGCCTTTTTTACGTTTGATATTACTGAATAACCCGTAGTCGATAGCGATAGAGCATGGAAAACAACGTTAGTATGGAGAAACAGCGGTCTGAAAGGATGCTGATGGCGGATGATGAGATCAGTCTGGTTGAGTTATGGGGTGTCCTCGTCCGGCGACGGAAAACGCTAGCCGTTGTTCTGGCCCTATGTGTCATCATCGGTGGTGTGACCGCCCTTACTTCGGTAGAGCAATATGAATATTCAACGACTGTGGAGTTGGGGCATACGGTGACTGTCGCAGGTGAAAGGGCGCTTGTAGAGCCGGCGGCTAAGGTGCAGAGCAAATTAAAGGAGTATTATCTCCCACTCGCTGTTGATGTAATGAAAGATTCCGGGAGTGGCTATGCAGGCGGAGTTGACGTTAAGGTGCCTCGAGGAAGTGATCTTCTGGTGATCACAAGCAAGGGGACCGCGAATGATGAAGAGGCGATCCATAGATTGCAAACCTTAATCGTCGATAGCATGGTTGGTGAACATAGCTCCCTGACTGAAGACTCTTTAAATGCTTTCCAAGAGGAGTATGCCTTGCTGGAGTCTCAGCTGAAAGATCATAAAGAGCGGGTTACCATGCTTAAAAAGCTCAACGCCGTGCTAGAGAATAAGCTGGGTGAATCTCGATCAGAGAGTAGTGGGGCGATAGAGAGCCCAGATGCCGGTCTGATTCAGGCAGTTGCATATAATACAGTTGCGATAATGACTGGTGAGCATTATCTGCTTGATTATCAAAGTAGAATGCTGGCACAAAAAATCAAACTCGCCCAGATAACGCCAACCAGGGCAGAGGTGGTTGCGACTCGGGCGCAGAAACCGACGGGAATCGGCAGGCTGGCCACACTTGTGCTTGCATCAATTATGGGGCTCTTTATCGGGATATTGGCAGCCTTCTTTCATGAGTTCCTGGGTAAGGCACGTAGTGCTCGCGCGAATTAATGAATAAACGGCTTTTTATTGAAGTTAGGATTTAGGGAATGGATATTCAGCCTGTGATTCTATCTGGTGGTTCTGGAACACGATTGTGGCCGCTATCACGAGAGCTCTTTCCGAAGCAGCTACACGCCCCTTTTGGTGGAAGTTTCACACTGCTTCAACATACCGTGAAACGACTTGAAGGGCTGAATAATATCAACAAAACTGTAAGTGTGTTGCCGCCTGTTCTGGTTTGCAACGAGGAGCACCGTTTTCTGGTCGCCGAGCAGATGAGGCAGATTGAGAGTGAGGTGAATGGGTTACTGCTTGAGCCCGCAGGAAGGAATACCGCGCCGGCATTGACGTTAGCTGCGCTTCAGGTTCAGAAGGTCGCCGATGATCCCGTGATGCTGATTATGCCTGCGGATCATGTCATTCGGGATATTCCAGCATTTCAGGAAACAGTTTACAGAGGCGCTCAGCTGGCAGATGGGGGCAATGTGGTCACCTTTGGTATCACACCGACATATCCTGCGACGGGTTATGGCTATATCAAGTGTGAAGGTGGGGCAGACGATCAGGCCGCACTGGTTTCCTGTTTTGTCGAAAAACCTGATGCAGAAGCTGCACAGGAGTTTATTGAGGGGGCTGGGTATTTATGGAATAGCGGTATCTTCATGATGAAGCCGTCGATCTGGCTGGAGCAGATAAAGCAGTTCAACCAGGAGATTCATGACACTTGTTGTGAGGCCTTTGAGAAAGGGGCGGCAGATGGTGATTTTCAGCGCGCCGATAAACCCACCTTTGAGAACTGCCCCAGTGACTCAATCGATTACGCTGTAATGGAGCATCTGGCAGAGGCAAATAGTAATACGTCGGCGGCCACATCGCTCTATGTCTTGCCATTAAGCGCTGGATGGTCTGATGTCGGTGGCTGGGCGAACCTGCAGGAAGAGGCTCCTCACGATGAGCATGGCAACGCTGTACTCGGTGATGTCATTACGCACGATGTACAGGACTCCCTTCTGTTATCGAGCAGTCGCCTCATCGCCGGTGTTGGCCTGAAAGATCTTATCGTTGTTGAGACGGCTGACGCGGTGCTGGTGGCCGGTAAGGAGAGTGCGCAGGAGGTTAAACGGGTTGTTGAACGCTTAAAACTTGAAAATAGAAGTGAGCATCAGGTTCATAAACGTGTTCATCGCCCGTGGGGCGATTATGAGGGGATCGATATCGGTGAGCGATATCAGGTGA
>CALZMY010000258.1 GCA_945788675.1 uncultured Gammaproteobacteria bacterium
CTCTCAGCAAACACACTGTTGGCAGCTATCAGCGCTAATAAGGCGCAGCCCATTAATAAGAAACCACTGGTGGTCTCTTTGTGAATAAACTCCTCGAATGGCGTCACCACACGGTCAAATGTCTTTTCCCAGGGGGCAAAATATTTTCGCTTGGAGGAATGATTGTCGGACTGTTTCATTGTCTGTGTTCTCTATTCTATCGCTTCACTAAGGGAGGTAAACCGCCTGGGGATCTACTGACCACCGGCTGAGTAAATTCTGGCAGCGGCAGATTATACGCGGCAAACGCCAGCGGATATAGCAACAGTTCGCAGTTATGATAAATCTGAACGTCAACTATCCTACGACTGCAGTGGCCACTTCCGGGGCCAACAGGGCACCGGTAAATATCATCATAGGCCGCGTGACCAGAATGCCGATCCCTTGCGCTCGATGATCTTTTTTGAGTGCCATTATGCGCTCAGCATCTTCTTTACCTGAGACCAGTGCACGGGCGACTTGCACCTGCACCGCATACAGCACATACAATGTAATCACCAGCATAAAATGAATCCACACACCAAACGTCAGGATGTCACCCTGAACGATCAACTGGTTATACCAGTCACGCGTCATAAAAAGATAAATTGGGAAGACAAGGTCACAAATCAGCAATGAGACCATCACACTCACATGAAATCTACGAATGTGTGCAAAATAAAACGCCGTAACCTGTAACAAACAGGTGGCAGAGGCAAATAAGATCGCACCTGTCATCGCTATATAACCGCTCTCAAATATAAGTTTCGTGAAAAATTCTCGCGCATCAGGAGTTACCCAGATGAAACGGGATAGTACGGAGATCTGCGCAATAAGACCAGCACCCGACAAATAATTGCATCGCGCTTAATAACCCCATAAAATTCACTGAATAACATCGATATTATTACTGGAAAAATTATTAAAAAAAGATTATAAGTGCTATTCTAAATCAGAAAAAATCGATTATTACTATTTTAAATATCGATTAATTCGAATCGAGGCGTAGCAAATGAATAGTATTAACTATAAACATCTCCACTACTTCTGGGTCGTTGCCAGGGAGGGCAGTATTGCGCGTGCCAGCGAACAGCTACATCTGACACCACAGACCATCAGCGGACAATTAAGCCTGCTTGAAAAGTCGGTAGGCAAAAAACTCTTTTCCAGATCAGGCAGAAATCTGGTACTCACTGAAGCCGGACGTGTCGCACTCGAATATGCCGACGATATTTTTCTGCTTGGTGCAGAACTGCAAAACGTACTCTCAAATCGCGCTGCCGAGGGCAGCCCCCTGCGGCTATCGATCGGTATTACCGACGTCATCCCCAAGCTGATTGCGCATCGATTAATTGAACCCGCCCTCCAGCTGGATGAACCGGTACGCATCATCTGCCATGAAGATAGCCTTGACAATCTACTGGCAAATATCGCCACTCACAAACTTGATGTCGTCATCTCTGATCGCCCAATAAGACCTTCGATGAATGTGCGTGCATTCAATCACCACCTGGGCGCCTGTGGTATCACCTTTTTTGCCGCACCCCCACTAGCACAAAAATATCAATCTGGATTTCCACATTCACTTGATCAGGCACCCATGCTGCTACCGGTCGCTGGAAATGCCATTCGACGTGAAATTATGCAGTGGTTCGACAGCCTGGAGATTCGTCCTATCATCGCAGGGGAGTTTGATGATAGCGCCTTAATCAAGACCTTTGGACAGGCAGGTGTCGGAATTTTCGCTGCACCGACAGTGATCAAAAGAGACGTTGAAAAACAGCACAATGTGATTGCAATAGGATCAACCGACAAGATCCATGAAGAGTTCTATGCGATCTCACCAGAGCGCAAGCTAAAGCACCCTGGAGTGATCGCAATCAATGATTCAGCACATAAAAATGTATTTCCGGACGGTTAACCCTCTACCACAATTGGCCGCCATGTACCGCTAAGTTTTTTCAGGTCACTCTCGCTCAAGCGTCCCGCGCCTTGCAATAATTGATTGTCAATCTCCAGTGACTGACCATTCTCATCCTGATAACACCAGCCACCATCATAAGTGAGCCCAATTAACGTACTGGCAATATCATCAAGACGCATAGAATATTCAGCTGCCAGTGCCTTGAGGTCACTCATCCGCAGGTTGTCCTGCTTATCGTCATACGCCTCACGTAATAACGATATCAAAAATGGTTTCAGGGAAAGCGGTCCGTGACGTGACATTCTCAATCATTCCTGTGGTTTAATCTAACACTGAAAATAATTACTCGACTGGACGCCAGTCGCCGGTGAAATCACGCATATCCTTTTCCTGTAAGCGCGCATTGACAAACAACCTGTCAAGGGTATCTCGCGTGATCTCGACGAACTGCGAATCCTTTCTATACTGCCACACACCATAAATGCAGAGCTCAAACATTGTCACCATGATGTCATCAAAACGAATTTTATTATCGACAGCCAGCTTATGGAAATCATCCACATTCAACCCTCTTGCCTCTTGTCGATAAGTCTCTTTAGCTAACCCCTCCAGGGCAATATCCCACTTCGGGACCTCTTCATCTCTTAATGTCGTCGAATCTGTCACAAATCATTCCTCTCAACAATAGAATGCGATCATAACTTACGTAACCCACAATCAGATTACACCTTTGGCCCTCTATCGGCAGATTTTTGAAAAACCTGAAACAACAATCATAATTTACTGTTTTCTATGAAATTTATTATTTCATGACGCGGTGGCGTTTGTAAGTAGAAGCCATTTTCCTGAAGCGACGCTATCACCTCATCCACATCGGCCTGAGCTAGCTTACGTGCATTAGATAACTCTAACGCCATCACAAAGTCCAGCTTACCAAGCAACGATGACAGCGTGTCAGGCAGACAGGAGAAATCCTCTTTTTGCTCAGCATCTCGCCTGAGATACAGATAGTAGTCGGCTTTCTTATTACTTTTATAGATTGCACAATTCATTGCCATTGCTCACCAACACCATCTTCTATTGTTCAAACTTAAAGAAGCGCTCATTCTAATCTCAGGTCGGCAATCGAACAAGTGATCCTACGTTGATAAGGATAAAGAAAAAGCGCCAAAAGGCGCTTATAAAGTGGGGGTACTTGATTAATATAGCAGCATCCTTGCTACCGCAATCTTCCCTGATCTCTCCTGTTAGGGAAACAACCGAACAGCTTCAACTCCATTTACCTATGCAATCCTGTAACAATGATTGACATCCCATTCACGCCCTCTCCATCACTCTATTACACCCATTCCATCGGCGCTATCCTTTCATTGGTCGCATCCAGCTGAACCTGTTGTCGTTTTCATCTTTGTCTCCAACTTCCAGAGTTTGGTATCCTTGATCTCGACGACATATTTATTATCCGCCACTATTTCCATGCTCTTAGTATGTCTATTGTTTTTTTATACCTTTCCACTATTTAGAATAAAAAACAGTGATGATCCGATAGTTAAGGTAAAATAAGCATCATCCAAAAACCTACTAAACATGGTTATTGAAAACAATTTCAATAGCTTGGACCAACCTTCCAAAGTGACACAATGACAGAATCTCCAGCTAAAATCGGTTTCGTTAGCCTCGGCTGCCCCAAGGCACTTGTCGATTCTGAACAGATAATCACCCGCCTGCGCGCCGAAGGGTACGAAATCAGTCCCAGCTACAACCAGGCCGATATGGTCGTCGTCAACACCTGCGGCTTCATTGATGATGCCATCGAAGAGTCACTGGACGCCATTGGCGAAGCGCTGAATGAAAATGGCAAGGTGATTGTAACCGGCTGCCTGGGCGCACAAGGCAATTTAATTCAGGAACAGTTTCCCGACGTGCTCGCGGTGACCGGCCCACATGCAGCACATGAGGTGATGGATGCCGTCCACAGCCATCTGCCACCCTTACACGACCCCTACACCAGCCTGGTGCCCCCTCAGGGAATCAAGCTAACCCCAAAGCATTACGCTTACTTGAAGATCTCCGAGGGCTGTAACCATCGCTGCACCTTCTGCATCATTCCATCACTACGCGGCGATCTGGTCAGCCGCCCAGTGGGTGAGGTGATGCAGGAGGCTGAGAACCTCGTCAATGCCGGCGTGCGCGAGCTGTTAGTGATTTCACAGGATACCAGCGCCTATGGCGTCGATACCCGCTACAAACTCGATTTCTGGAATGGCAAACCGCTGAAGACCCGTTTTTTCCCCCTCGTCGAGGCACTGGGCGAGCTGGACGCCTGGGTCCGCCTTCACTATGTCTACCCCTATCCCCACGTCGATGAAGTGATCCCGCTGATGGCCGAGGGCAAGATCCTGCCTTACCTCGATATCCCCTTTCAACATGCAAGCCCATCGATATTGAAGGCAATGAAAAGGCCAGCACACAGTGAAAACACGCTGCAAAGAATCCGCCATTGGCGCTCGATCTGCCCCGATATCACACTGCGCAGCACCTTCGTCGTCGGTTTTCCGGGTGAAACCGAGTCTGATTTCCAGTACTTGCTCGACTTTCTACAGGAGGCACAGCTCGACCGTGTAGGTGCCTTTGCTTATTCGGCAGTCGACGGGGCAAGCGCCAATGCACTGCCCAATCCCGTTCCCGAAGAAGTTAAACAGGAACGCCTGGCGCAGTTCATGGCCACTCAAGCCGGGATCAGCGCCAACAAACGCCAGAAACTCATTGGCAGCGACATGGTAGTCATTGTCGATGAGGTAACCGAGGCAGGCATTGTGGCGCGCTCAGCGGCAGATGCCCCAGAGATAGACGGGCTTGTCCACATTCCACAGCACGCTGAACTACAGCCGGGGGATTTTATCGATGTCACCGTTACAGACGCCGACGAACACGACCTCTTTGCATCGTTAA
>CALZMY010000259.1 GCA_945788675.1 uncultured Gammaproteobacteria bacterium
CAGGCCACTGGATAGGGTTTTTCTTTTTGGGCTGAGGGCAGTTTGGGTGTGCTTTTAGCGCTCAGCACGCATCGTATTCATTGGAGGGATTTATGGCTAAACGACGCTTCTATGACTGCAATCTAAGCGAAAAGATTTTATACAGTGCTTTTCTTGTGTTAATGGGTATCGGCTACTTGATGGCACTTACCTATTTATATGCAAGCCATGAATTACACGATGGTGAACCCGGCCTGTCTATCAATGATGTGGCTGAGACGTACTATGGCAATCGCAGCGGAACTCGGCTTGAAGCCGCATTGCGTGGTCCAATGTCTGCGTATATCAGTACTGATGATCGTACCGAAATTGTGGCATGGTTAAAGTCAGGAGGAGATAAAGCTGCCTTTGAATCAAATGTAAATCCTGTCATCGAACGTCAGTGTTTGATGTGTCATTCCTCTGAGGCTGCAAAACAATTTGGCAATATTCCTCCGCTGGATAGTTATGATAGCGTGCGCTCGCTGGCTACTGTTGACACAGGGCTTTCACTTTTAACGCTGGTAAAATTATCTCATATCCATTTATTGGGAATAGGGCTTGTTTTGTTGGGGATTGGTTTTATTTTTTGTCTTGCAGAGTTAAATCCGTACCTTAAATATGCACTGATATTGATGCCATTCACTGCGATTGTTGCTGATATATTTGCATGGTTCTTAACCAAATGGGATCCTGTTTTCGCGTATACAGTGGTCACTTCTGGAGGGTTGCTTGGCGTTGCAATGGCCGCGCAAATATTTATTTCATTCTATCAAATATGGTTTTTAAAACCGCGCAAAGCACTTAAGGATTCAGCATGAATGTACTAATCACTGGGGCAAATCGTGGCATTGGATTTGGTTTTGTTACTTATTATCTAGCTCAGGGGTGCAATGTATGGGCGACTTATCGTAGTGATATTGGCAGCCTGGCGGAGATCAATGATGATCGTTTGCGGACGATCCCGTGGGATATTACTGATGAGAAAGATGCCTCTTTCTTGCAAGCGATGGGCGTACCAGATCAAATTGACCTGTTGATCAATAACGCCGGTATCTATGGCCCGAAAAAGGCTCATGGGCAGTCATTTGATACAGTGACTGCAGATACCATGACAGAGGTATTCGATGTTGACTGTCTCGGCGCACTCAGAGTGACGCAACTGCTTGCCAGCAGAGTGAAGGCGGCGCAGGGAGTGATTGCCAACATGAGTTCAAAGATGGGTTCTTCAGAAGATAATAGCAGCGGCGGTTGTTACGCCTATCGTGCGGCCAAGGCGGCACTGGTGATCGTTTCACGTTCGATGGCGATTGATCTTGCTGCCGATGGTGTACGGGTGATCACGCTGCATCCCGGCTGGGTCAGTACTGACATGACCAGCCACTCCGGGTTGATCGATGTCATTACCTCTGTGGCTGGGCTGACAAAGGTGATCTCAAATGTCGATCAGTATCAGCCAGGTGCCTTTGTCGCGTTTGATGGCAAGGTTGTGCCTTATTAACGGCGCGCACGTGAGGCCTTGTCGCTGCTCAGACTAAGATTATTCCAGATTGCCAGGGTCGGTTCTGCCCGGTTCATCGTATAGAAGTGTAACCCTGCCGCACCACCCTGCAGTAGCTGTTCACACAGCCTGGTGACAACCTCTTCTCCAAATGCGCGAATGGATGCGCTGTCATCGCCATATCCCTCCAGTCGTTGTCGTATCCAGCGAGGAATCTCTGCACCACACCTGTCCGAAAAGCGCGCCAGTTGATGGTAATTGGTGATTGGCATGATGCCTGGAACGATCGGTAGATCAAGCCCCAGTTTTTCGCATTCATCGACAAAGCGAAAATAGGCGTCAGGATTGTAAAAATATTGTGTCAGGGCTGCATCGGCACCGCTCTCAACCTTACGTTTAAAGCTTAGCAGGTCAGCGTTGGCATCCACTGCCTGTGGATGTATTTCAGGGTGGGCGGCGACTTCAATAAAAAAATAATCACCGCTTTCAGCGCGTATAAATTTGATCAGGTCGGATGCATAATTGAAGACCCCATAATCCCCTAGCCCGGATGGAATATCCCCTCTTAACACTACAAGGTGACGAATTTCCTGCAGCCGGTAATGAGCGAGTAATGATCGAATTTCATCATGGCTTGCACCAACCCCGGCGATATGTGGAGCAACTTCAATTGAAGTTGCTGTGCTGATTTCACTCACTGCCGCTAACGTGCGTTCGCGGGTTGTCCCCGCTGCGCCATAGGTCATCGAAAAGAAACAGGGGTTAACCGCTGCAAGGGCCTGACAGGTTTCGATTAGCTTTGCTTTTCCAGCGCTGGTTTTAGCTGGGAAACATCCGAAACTAAAGGCTAGCGGGTAGATTTTTTGTGTTTCCATAGCATGATGCTCTGAGCTGGGTTTATCTCCAGTGGAGATAAGGTCGTTTGCAGGTCAATTATTGAAGATTATAGAGTGTGTTGTGTCATGTGGGACTATTTTTTATTAAATTGATGGCTAATGTTTTACGATGGATAGCCGAAGCACATTTTGTGTTACTAAAGACGGGGTTATATGGTTATCTTACTTGACGCTTTTGACGATAGCCGCTATAACTGACTCCGTTGAATATTTTTCAATCATGCTCAGAGGGAGATTAGGTATATGAAAATGAGGAAAGAGATTTTACTGGCAGCTGCACTGACATTGGGTTCAGGTTCTGCAATGGCAGAAGCACCAGGTGGTCCTGGTTGTGGTTGGGGGAACCTGTTACTGGATGGGCAGTCGGGCATGGGTCCGCACTTTCTAGCGACAATTACCAATGGTACATCAGGTAACAAGACTTTTGGTATGACATCTGGCACCAATGGCTGTGCTACCGATGGTACGCTGACATACGGCGGTGCTTCCATGATGTCGAGCATTATGGATGAGTTCTCTGAAGATGTGGCGCGTGGTCATGGTGAAGCACTCGATGCCGTTGCCGTGATGATGGGTGTTGAAAAGAATGATCGTGATGTTTTTTCGAAGGTTGTTCATGAGAATTTCAGTACCATCTTTCCTCACGACAAGGTGACAGCACAGCAAGTGACTGACTCTTTGATTACCGTGATGAAGTCTGACGCTCGTCTGGCTAAATACGCAGCGTAATAATTACTGCCTGTTTGGTGATGTAAATCTCTGTGCCGCGAGGCACAGGGATTTTTTGTTTTTATAGTCGTGTGAATGCGTGTGCAAATCCGATACCTCTCTTTCTCAATTCTTATTTCTGTGACGTTTTTCTCTTCTACGTTGTTTGCAGCGTCGAATGAGGTGCTTCGTGCAATGCAGGCGACGGCGATTGAACAGCAACTGTGGCAGTCGCGTGAGTGGATCAACCTGCTGCACTACTATCCCGATCGTATGGCGGAAAGCGGTTACCTCAGCCAGGTCGATGATAGCCGTTTTTTTAATGCTGAAGAGGGTGTAATGGATCCTCGTGCCGAGATGCTGGCAACACTGGCGGCATTTTATCGTGACGATGTGGCTGGCAATGAACACCCAATATGCCGCTTTCCCGCACGTTTGCGCTGGCTTTCTGAGCATATTGCGATTGATCCAGCGACACTACCGAATGTGACATGCGCAGACTACGCTGAATGGCGCGGCATCGTTCAGGCCGAACAGGTGACATTGATTTTCCCTACCTATCATTTGAACAGTCCATCATCGATGTTTGGCCATACACTGCTCAGGCTGGATCGTTCGGCCGGTGAAAATGATTCCAAGTGGTTGTCATTTGCGGTCAACTTTGGCGCAAACGTGGCGGAAGCCGAAAATTCCCTGTTGTATGCCATGAAAGGTCTGACGGGTGGTTATCCCGGCATCTTTATTGTGACCCCCTATTACAATAAAATTCGCGAATATAACCGTATCGAGAAGCGTGATATCTGGGAATATCGCTTGAATCTGACGCCTGCCGAGGTTGAGCGCATGGTCGTTCATCTGTGGGAATTGAAAGAGGTCAATTTCGACTACTACTTTTTTGATGAAAATTGCTCTTTCAGGCTACTGGAGTTACTGGAAGTGGCACGCCCCGGCCTGGAACTGACAGATGAATTCGGTATCACGGCGATCCCAATCGATACCGTCAAGTCGATCGAAGCCGCTGGACTGATTGAAGACACCGTGTTTCGTGCTTCGCAGATCACGGAACTCCAGCTGTTGCTGGGGCAGCTTTCCTCCGATGAACAAAGCTATTTCGAGCAGCTGGTCACCAACAGCAGCGTGGTTAAAGCGCCAGGCTTTATTGCGCTTGATGCCAGCAGACAGCAGAAGATTATCGACGCGGCTTACCGTTATCAGCGCTATCAGCAGTTATCAAAGGTGCGTGATGACGCGCTGGCGAAGCGCAGTCATACTTTGCTGGGGTTGCTGAATAAATACCCGGCAGATGATACACCACTGCCCATTGTGGTGCCGGTGCAGCCTGAAAAAGGGCATCACTCAAGGCAGCTCTCTATAGGCGCAGGCGAGCGTGACGATCAAACTTATCAAACGTTATCGATGAAAATGGCCTTTCATAGCCTTGAAGATAATGGTCATGGATTCCTGCGTGGCGCCCATATCAATATGGCAAATATACAGCTGCATGCAAATAATGAGACGGATAAGGTTAAGTTGCAGCGTCTCGATGTCATCGATATTTTTTCACTCACACCGCGCTC
>CALZMY010000260.1 GCA_945788675.1 uncultured Gammaproteobacteria bacterium
CTCGACAAGCTCAGTGAAGCGCAGATGAAACGGATGTTGCAGGCAAATTTCGATAGCGCGCTGGATGCTCGTTATGCGATTGCAAAAGAGGTGCTGTGGAGTGCCTATATTCACCCCTTGTCATCATTAGGGGACCGGCAGTTTCTTGAAGCGGTTGGGCAGGTGGTGAACCTCGCGGCGACCTTTGGTTCCAGCTATACCTCTGGTGCATTGATCTTTCGTGGTGGCGACAGCGAGGGGATCGAGCGCCGGAAATTGATTGATAGGTTGATTGAGAAGGGGATGGCGGCGTAAGAAATCCTGAGATAGAGAGTAGTTAATACTTATTAGACATGATTGCTTTATGACTTTGGTTGTTTGGATTTGTGTAGTTAAGGAAGATATCAAGGGGTTCAGGTGAAGGCGAGTTTAGAGAAGCCAGTAAAGAATCGCAGTAGAGAGCCGGCTCACACGGTGTTGCAGACACGGCATGACGGTAAGTTGCATGCTGGCTTTGTTGACAATCGCCCCGCGTTTACTGCGCAAAGGCAGTTGATTGAAAACCTACGGCGTGATCATGCTCCGCCTGTAGTATCTTTGGAAAAGGTAATGCCAGCCAGCAGTAACAACGCTTTGGTCCAACGGAAGATTTATATTGGAAGAGGGGCTAAAGAGCCGATTGCAGAAGATAGTGAAACTGCAAATGCACTACGAGCGGATTCAAAAAAAGCACCTTATCCTTCCTTTTTCCCGCATATGATTCTGGAGCCTGCTATCTCACAGTGGGAGAATCCTGTGCGTGCACAGAGGCAGGAAGACGTTCTCCCTTTACTGGCAAGTGGCACTCCAACAGGTGATGCGCTGAAGCGCTCATTCAACGAAGGTGACAAACTATATGGCATGGAGAAGGCGAGGAAAGGCCATACCCAGCCCAGAGGAAGGGGCGGGCTGGGCACTCCTCATCCTACCGTTGATAGTATGAATAATGCATTGGGTGTTGGGCGAGGTGGTATCAATATTCATGAACGGCTGGATGAAGAAACCATCAACTATGGGGTGGGGCTGCAATCTCGCAGCCCTGATTTAACCTCTAAAGATAGTAATGTGAATTTCAAAGAAGCCTGTAAAAAAGCGGTGGAGTATATTACCAAGGATACAGATGGATTTATTCATTTTGAGCTTGATAAGCTGGATGTTGCCGCGGTCGTCACAAAAAAATTCGACAGCATCACAGGGTCTGAATTAAGAAAAATATTCAGAGAGGTTGTTAGAGCTGAATGGGCAGGCAAACATGGTCAGACGCGAGAGAGTCGGCTGGATCTGGATAAAATACGTTTTTATATGAGAGGTGCGGTGGTACCGGCCCCGTGGGAGCAGGAACCAGAATTATGGCGTGAATATAAAGAACACAGGATGCAAGTAAGAGATAGCCACTTTGGCGTATAGGCTATCGCGAAAATTGGATTGGAGAGGAATGGCACTTAACTTACGGGCGTGCATAATTGATGTAGGATGGTTTAGCGTTTTTTGCGTAACCCACCAAGCGTGCCCGAAGGAAGTGCCCGTCGCTGTTTTAAAGTATCCGTTAAACTGGGTGAGCTCCCGTTAGTGCGTCGAGCATCACTCCATTAATCTACCCCTGATTTGTCCACCGGCTCTTCCAGCGTCCGCGCCAGTTTTTCAATCGGCTCCAGCACGTCTGCTTTTTTACCGCTACTAATCCCCATCTCGTTGAACTTGCGTGCGCCGCTGAGTACCTGTCGTTCGAATGAGCCGACTGCCTTGTTGTAATGTTCGAGGCTGTTGTCGAGGCTCTTGCCCACCTTGTTCATGTGGCCGGTGAAGGTGCAGAGGCGTTTGTAGAGATCTTCACCGAGGTCGCGGATCTTTTCGGCGTTGTCGGTGATCGCCTGCTGGTTCCAGCCGAAGGCGACGGCGCGCAGTAGCGCGACGAGGCTGGTCGGAGTAGCGAGGATCACCTTCTGGCGCAGCGCATCTTCCAGCAGGGCACTATCCTTTTCAAGCGCCGCGCTGAGGAAGTGGTCGCCGGGAATGAACAGCACGACAAAATCAGGACTCTGTTTGAACTGCCCCCAATAGGCCTTACTGGCTAACTCACGCACACGCTCACGCACCTTACGTGCATGGTGTTGCAGGTGCTGTTCGCGATCCTGATCGTTATCGGCTTCAATCGCATTGAGGTAGGCATCTAGCGGTGTTTTGACGTCGATCACGATCTCTTTACGTCCTGGCATACGCACAATCATATCGGGGCGGATGTTGCTGCCTTCTTCCGTGGTAGTGTGTTCCTGCTCAAAAAAATCGCAGTGCTCAACCATGCCGGCGAGTTCGACCAGCCGCTTCAGTGTCATCTCCCCCCATTGGCCGCGCACCTCCGGGCGGCGTAGCGACTTCACCAGGTTGCGTGTCTCACCATGTAACAGCTGCTGTGTCTGTGCCATGCCCTCGAGATGTTTGCTGATGGAGCCGTAGGATTCTTTGCGTTCATGTTCGATCTGGCGAATCTGTTTGTCAGTCTTCTCCAGTAGCTCTTTGATCGGCTTTACTAAATGTTCGAACGACTGCTCTTTTTTAGCGAGATCCCCCTGAGCCTGCACGTGAAACTGTTTGAGATTTTCCTGCGCGAGTTTGAGAAACTGTTCGTTATTATTTTTTAGTGCCTCACTCGATAGCGCGCTGAAGGTGTCGGTGAGTTGTGCTTTGCTCTTTTCCAGCGCTTCGATCTTCTCATCCGCACTACTGCGCTGCATCTCTAGTGTAGTCGTGAGGGTGCTGTTTTCGCGCTGCAATTCGGCGATCTGTTTTTGTGCGCGCAGGTGTGCCAGCAGTGCGCCGATCAGCAGTGAGACCGCGGCGGTGATGGCAATGATGATGTAGCTGGTGGTGGTCATTGAACTATTACGATTCCTGGTTAAAACGTCTTTGCCACTCGATGATCTCCCGTGGGTGTTCAATCATACCATCGGCACCCCATGTGGCAGGGTCGTCGCCGTCGCTGATGTAGCCAAAGAGCGCGGCAAGCGTCTTCATCCCGGCGCGTTGGCCTGCCTCGATATCTCGCCGTGCATCACCCACATAAATGCACTCGGCGGCACTCACCCCCATCAACTCGCAGGCGTGATACATCGGCTGTGGATGTGGTTTTTTATGTTCGACGGTGTCGCCACTGACGATGCAGGCGGCGCGTTGTGCCAGTCCTAACTCTGCCATTAATGGATCGGTGAGCCACGATGGCTTATTGGTGACGACGCCCCACAATTGCCCGCGTGCTTCAATTGTCTGCAGTAATTCAGTCATGCCGGGGAATAGGGTAGTGCGGTGGGTGAGGTGGTTCTGATAGATGTCGAGGAACTGTTGCGTGAGTTGTTTGAATTTATCTGCCGGCACGGCATCGCCAAAGCCGAATTCGATCAGTGCTGTAGCGCCGTTTGAGACCACAGGGCGGATCTGTTCAAATGGTAAAGTATTGCGGCCTTCATGCTGCAACAGTTTGTTGAGTGTAAATGCGAGGTCCTGCGCGGTGTCGGCCAGTGTGCCGTCGAGGTCGAACAGGATGTGTTGAATCGTGCCTCTCTCGCTTTCTATTATGCGTGTTCCTGACACGAGATTTAGCGTGCCATCTGCTGTGAGTGCATCATGTAGTTGACGTCGATATCACTTCCCAGCGAATAGCGTTTGTTCAGTGGATTGTAACTGAGGCCGGTAATGTCGTGGATGGTTAAGCCAGTCTCGCGCGCCCATGCAGCGAGTTCTGAGGGGCGAATGAATTTGGCGAAGTCATGCGTTCCCCTGGGTAACATCTTTAACAGGTATTCGGCACCGACAATCGCAAACAGATATGCTTTAGGATTACGATTGATGGTGGAGAAAAAAATGTGCCCGTTGGGTTTGACCAGTGTGGTGCAGGCTTGGATAAGTGAAGCCGGGTCGGGTACATGCTCCAGCAGTTCCATGCAGGTGACGACGTCAAAGCTGTGGGGTTGTTGTTCAGCGAAGGCCTCGGCGGTGGTGCGTTGATAGTCGACCGTAAGGTTCGATTCATATAGATGCAGTTTGGCCACTTCGATTGAGGGTTCAGACATGTCGATGCCGCTGACGTGCGCGCCGCGCTGCGCCATGCTTTCGCTGAGGATGCCGCCACCGCAACCGACATCGATCACCTTTTTGCCGGCGATGCCGCCTGATTTTTCATCGATATAATTAAGGCGCAGCGGATTGATCTCATGCAGTGGTTTGCACTCGCCATTGGTGTCCCACCAGCGGCTAGCCATCGCCTCAAATTTGGCGACCTCATTGTGGTCTACATTTTGACCTGCATTGGGTGCTGCATCGAAATCTATGTCGGAATTGCTATGTGTCTGTTGCATCATTGTTCTCTTAAAAATATACGCTGCAATATTTTTTTACTGTTGTTGATCGCTGGCGGCGATTTTTTCACGCCACTGCTGTGTCTTGTCGATGATGTGGTTTTCATCCAGCGTGGTCAGGGCGCGTTCTTTTAACAGATGGCGGCCATTGACCCAGACGTGGCTTACTTTATCACGATTGGTGGTGTAGACGATCTGCGAGATGGGGTGGTAGAGCGGTTGGGACTCCAGTTCGCTGAGATCGATGGCGACCACATCGGCCGCCTTGCCGACGGTGAGTGAACCGGTCTCTTTATCGATCCCCAGTGCGCGCGCACCGTTGAGTGTCGCCATCTGCAGTGCGGTGGCGGCGGGGATGGCGCTGGCGTCTTCACCCACCGCCTTGGCGAGCAGTGCGGCGGTGCGCATCTCACCAAACATGTCGAGATCGTTGTTGCTGGCCGCACCATCGGTGCCGAGCGCGACGTTGACACCGGCATGATGCAGTTTTTGAATCGGGCAGAAGCCGCTGGCGAGTTTGAGATTGGACTCGGGGCAGTGGACGACATGCGCCCCGGCGGTGGCGACGTGTTCGATCTCGTCGTCTGTCAATTGTGTCATATGCACGGCGATCAGGTGTGGGGTCAGCAGCCCGAGAGCTTCAAGGCGTTGCAGTGGGCGTTGGCCGCTCTGCTGTTCGGCATCGCTGACCTCATGCGCAGTCTCGTGGAGGTGGATGTGCAGCGGCACGTCGAGTTCTTCGGCATACATCTGTAGCCTTTTTAGCGGCTCATCGGAAACCGTGTAGGGGGCGTGTGGTGCAAAGGTGGTGGTGATCAGTGGGTCGTGGCGATAGTCGTCATGCACCTTGAGCCCTTTGGAGAGGTATTCATCAGGACCGCTCGCCCACGCAGTGGGGAAGTCGATCATGATCAGACCGATGGCGGCACGCATGCCGCTCTGGCTGGCGACATGGGCAACTTCATCGGGAAAGAAATACATATCGCTGAAACAGGTGGTACCGCCACGCAGCATCTCGGCAATGGCGAGGCGTGTGCCGTCGTGGACAAAATTACCATTGGCCCATTTCCCTTCGGCGGGCCAGATGTGGTCATTGAGCCATTCCATCAGATGAAGGTCATCGGCGAGGCCGCGGAATAGTGTCATCGCGGCATGGGTGTGGGTGTTGATGAGGCCAGGGATCAGCGCCTGATCATCGAGTGTGAGTTCGCTTTTCCCCTGATATTGCTGACGGGCCTCGCTGCTGGGCAGAATGGCGATGATGCGCCCGTCGTCGATCGCCAGGCTGTGGTCGTCGTAGACGACGCCAGCAGGCTCGACCGGGATGATCCAGCGGGCGTGAATGAGGGTATCGATCTGTTTCATATGTGGTGTCCGTCTGTTCTTATCAGGCGGCAGTATAGCCCAGGTAGGCTGTTTCTGGTCAGAGAGGGGCGCTACGTGAATGGGGGTAGATGAAGCTGGACGGAAAATTGGTTGAACTGGGGTTGCTACATCGAGAGCGGTTTCTGCACCAGATGGAGTTCAACGCGGCGGTTGCGCTTGCGCCCCTGGCGTGTCCAGTGTTCGTCGGTGGGGTGGCCTTCACCCCAGCCGACGGTGTGCAGCAGGGCGGGCGAAACCCCTTTATGTCTAAGATATTCACGTACTACAAAGGCGCGTTTAGCGGAGAGCCGGGCGTTGTAGGCCTCACTGTCAGTCTTGTCAGCAAAGCCGTTAATCAGCAGCCGTTCGGCCGCGTCGTTGTTGTGCAGATAGGCGGCAATATCGTTGAGGATCAATTTGGCGCGATTATCGAGTGCGGTGCCGTCATGGGAGAAGAGCACGCTGTTGAGGGTGATGAATTCTAGAGGGGCCTTTCTCGGAGTGAAGATATCAATATCGGGTCGGGTGACAACGGGTTGTGGGGATTTAATTTCGATTTCGGGCGCTGATACCTCTTCTAGTGGCTTTTCCCCAACGTGGATGATGATGTTGTTGCCTCCCAGTACTGTGAGTGGCGTAAACAGTGCTGCGAGCATTGTGCCGATGGGGAGCCAGGTTGTGAATCTTCGTCTGTCCATGATTGAAATATCGGCCATCTGCCAAAGCTCCTTAATCCCTTAGTCTTACAAGGCTCCTGAATCGATCAGCGTTCCTCACTCCATTTGGCGTCGTCTGCGACATCTGCGGTAAGATATCTAACCGGTCATTATTGATGGGATATTTTTTTGATTTGAGGATTCAGCATGACGCAGCAGCAGTTTGGTCAGGTAAAGGCGGTGATTTGGCAAGAGGGGAGGTTGAGGTTGCTGGATCAGCGCCTGTTACCGCTGCAACAGACTTATATTGTGTGTGAGGATGTCGCGGCCGTTGCGGATGGTATTCGCGGTATGGTGGTACGTGGTGCACCGGCGATTGGGGTGGCGGCGGGCTATGGCGTGGCAATCGCGGCTCAGGCACGTTATTTAGAGAGCACGGCAAACTGGCGGCAGGCGATTGAGGCCGATTTGACGTTACTGGCTGAATCGCGCCCGACGGCGGTCAATCTTTTCTGGGCGATCGAGCGCATGCGGGCGTTGATCAATACCCTCAATGGTGACCCGCGCGAGGCGCTGCTGGCGGAGGCGTGCCGCATCGATGCTGAAGATCTGGCGGCCAATCGTCATATGGGTGAACTC
>CALZMY010000261.1 GCA_945788675.1 uncultured Gammaproteobacteria bacterium
GTACGATCTCGTTGCTTGTGGGTTACGATGACGGTTATCTGAGTCAGTGGTTTCCGGTGCGTAATGACAACAATCAGGAAGTCATGACGCGTATTCGAGATTTTGATCATCAGCAGGAAAATGGTAACCCGATTACCGCAATCGCTGCCGAGTATGACCGCAAGGGCTTTCTGGTTGCAGATAAGCATGGCAGCGTTGGTATCTATCATTCCACGGCCGAACGGAATCTTGGTGTAAATTCTCTTTCATCACAATCGATCAAACATCTGGCGATCGCACCACGCGCCAACTGGATGCTGGCCGAAGATGAAAATGGACAGCTGCAGTTATGGCATATCAAAAACGAACACCCCGAGATTTCATGGAATTCGCTGTGGGGTAAGGTGTGGTATGAGAGTTATCCCGAGCCTGATTACATCTGGCAATCATCATCTGCTTCGAATGACTTCGAACCCAAGCTGAGTCTGGTGCCGCTCTCGTTCGGTACCTTGAAGGCGGCCTTTTATGCGATGTTGCTGGCCGCGCCACTGGCGATCCTTGGTGCACTCTTTACGGCCTATTTCATGGCGCCGAAAATGCGTAATGTGGTCAAGCCAAGCATTGAAATCATGGAGGCCCTGCCGACGGTGATCCTCGGTTTTCTTGCGGGTCTATGGCTTGCACCACTGGTAGAGACACACTTGCCCGGCGCCTTTAGTCTGATGGTGTTGATGCCAGCGGGTATTCTATTGTGCGCATGGTTGTGGTGCAGGCTGCCGAGTCGTATTCGCCATGCAGTGCCGGAAGGGTGGGAGGCACTATTATTGATTCCGTTGGTGATCTTCGTCGGTTGGGGCTGTCTGGCAGTAAGCCCTGCGGTCGAGTCACTGCTGTTTGGTGGCAATATGCGCTACTGGATGGCCGATGAGCTGGGGGTTGGTTTTGATCAGCGTAACTCGATTATCGTGGGGTTGGCGATGGGCTTTGCGGTTATTCCCACCATTTTTTCAATCGCCGAGGATGCAATCTATGGTGTGCCGAGGCATCTCTCGCAAGGCTCGTTGGCACTGGGTGCAACGCCGTGGCAGACGATGGTGCGGGTGGTGTTGTTGACCGCAAGTCCCGGTATCTTTTCGGCATTGATGATCGGCATGGGGCGCGCAGTGGGTGAGACCATGATCGTATTGATGGCGACTGGTAATACTGCCGTGATGGACTTTAGTATCTTTGAGGGCATGCGCACGCTGTCGGCCAATATCTCGGTTGAGATGCCGGAGTCAGAAGTGGATAGTACCCACTACCGTGTGCTGTTCCTCGCCGCACTGGTGCTGTTTATGTTCACCTTCTTTTTTAACACCATTGCAGAAATCGTGCGTCAGCGTCTGCGCAAAAAATACAGCACGCTGTAATCGTAATCAACCAGGTGATCAGGTGATATCGAATGACTGTTTCTAACAACAATAATACTAAAATCGGCTGGTTTAGCAGCGGTGCGCCGTGGGTCTGGATCAGTGCCGGTGCTGTCAGCATCAGTCTGGTGATGGTGTTTGGTCTGCTGTTGTTGATCGCCGCGCGTGGTTTGGGATACTTCTGGCCCGCCGATGTGGTGGCGATGGACTATACGGAGCGTGATGGCACCGAGATACGCCTGATGGGCGAGCAGCGCGAGACCGAACTTGTACCACTTGAGCGTCTCATTGATGCCGGTTATCAGCTGCAAGATCATTCCGGCGATGTTGAACGACATCTGTTGAAGACCGGTAATCGTGATCTCTATGGAATGGATTTCCGCAGTGTGATTGAACCGGATATTAAGCATCGTACTATCCCTGACGGGGTAGTGGTGATCGAGCGTCATGAGTGGGGCAACTTCTACGGTTTTCTCAAGTCTGTCAAAGAGGCGGGTGTGGTGATCGCTGAAGGTGAGTCGGCACGCGCGATGCTTGAACAGCGATTTGCACGCTCTCTGTCGTTACATGATGAAATCAAACATATTGAAAAAATCGAGATCGGTGCGATCAACTATCAGCTTGAACGACTACGTCTAAAGACACGAAAGCTGGAACTTTCTAACACCCTTGATACGCAGCGTGAGCAAGAGATCGCTGCTGAACGCGCTGAAGAGCAACAGCGTTATGAGGTGCTGCAAAAGAAACTGGATGATCTTTATACACAGATTAATCGTGATTCGCTGGTGGCGACGGTGGCCGATGGACGTGAGATTGAGATTGCGCTTGCCAAAGTGGTGCGCATCTACCGTCCCAATGAAATGGGCTTTGGCGATAAGATGCTGCACTATTTTGCCAAGCTGTGGGAGTTTGTTAGCGACGAGCCGCGTGAGGCGAATACCGAAGGTGGTATCTTCCCTGCGATCTTCGGTACTGTATTGATGGTGATTCTGATGGCGATTCTGGTGACCCCGTTTGGCGTGGTGGCCGCGATCTACCTGCGTGAATATGCCAGGCAGGGGCCAGTTACCCGAGTTATCCGGATTGCGGTTAACAACCTCGCGGGTGTCCCGTCGGTGGTCTACGGTGTGTTTGGTCTGGGCTTTTTTGTCTATTTCCTGGGGGGAAACCTTGATGCGCTGTTTTTCCCCGAAGCGGCACCTGCGCCGACCTTTGGTACACCAGGTATTCTGTGGTCATCACTGACACTGGCAATCCTGACGCTGCCAGTGGTGATTGTGGCAACCGAAGAGGGGCTGTCGCGTATTCCGCGAGCGGTGCGTGAAGGGAGTCTTGCGCTTGGCGCGACCAAGGCCGAGACGCTGTGGCGGATCGTTATTCCGATGGCAAGCCCTGCGTTGATGACGGGTTTGATTCTGGCGGTAGCACGCGCTGCTGGTGAAGTCGCACCATTGATGCTGGTTGGTGTGGTAAAGCTCGCGCCATCAATGCCACTGGACGGTAATTTTCCATTCCTGCATCTTGATCGTAAGTTTATGCATCTGGGTTTTCATATCTATGATGTGGGTTTCCAGAGTCCTAATGTTGAGGCGGCACGTCCGCTGGTGTATGCCACCGCACTGTTACTGGTGGTCGTCATAGTCGTATTGAACCTGACCGCGATCTCGATCCGGAATCGTCTGCGGGCAAAATATCAGGCAGTATAGTGAGTAAATTCAGAGCAACGGCTAAGTCATCGCAAATTGAATCATGAGTAACTGAATTATGAATGACAGTAGAGAAAAGAGACACGCAATCGATATGAGCGCCCTGGGGCGTAGCAATGCCGGGTTAAGCCTTGATAATGAAGAGATTGCGATCAATGTGAATTCGCTGAAGCTCTTTTATGGCGATAAACAGGCGATCAATGGCGTCGATATGCAGATCCCGAAAAATCGCGTGACGGCCTTTATCGGACCGAGTGGTTGTGGCAAGTCGACCTTGTTGCGCTGTTTTAATCGAATGAATGATCTCATCGATGGTTGTCGTGTCGAAGGTGAGGTTACCATCGAAGGCGAGAATATCTATGATAAAGGGGTCAATGTGGTAGACCTGCGTCGTCGAGTTGGCATGGTCTTTCAAAAGCCCAACCCTTTTCCAAAGTCTATCTATGAAAACGTTGCCTATGGTTTGCGTCTGCAGGGGATCAAGGATCGACGCGTGCTCGATGAGGTGATCGAACGTTCGTTGAAAGGGGCTGCACTGTGGGATGAAGTGAAAGATCGACTGAATGATAGCGGTATGGGACTCTCAGGTGGTCAGCAGCAGCGACTGGTGATCGCACGTGCGATTGCGGTTGAGCCAGATGTGTTGTTGCTCGACGAGCCTGCTTCGGCACTGGATCCAATCTCGACATTGAAGCTCGAAGAGCTGATCTATGAGTTGAAAAACAAATACACCATCGTCATCGTTACCCATAATATGCAGCAGGCGGCGCGTGTTTCAGACTATACGGCATTTATGTTTATGGGTGACCAGGTTGAGTTCTCCGATACTGATACACTGTTCACCAATCCTCGCGAGAAACGCACAGAAGATTATATTACCGGACGTTACGGTTAGGCCTGTATCAGGCTGTTAATTACAGGGGTAGTCATATGGAAAACATGAATATAGGTCATCACATCTCACGCCAGTTCAATGAAGAACTGGAAGAGGTGCGTAACCAGGTACTGATGATGGGCGGGCTGGTAGAACAGCAGATTGCGGATGCCGTTAAGGCGCTGGTGGAAGGCGATAGCAACCTCGCTGAGCAGGTGATCGAAAATGACCGGAAGGTCAATGGCCTTGAAGTCGCAATCGACGAAGAGTGCACCCAGATCCTCGCTCGACGTCAGCCTGCGGCGAGTGACCTGCGACTGGTGATAGCCGTGATCAAGACCATCACCGACCTTGAGCGTATTGGTGATCAGGCAGAGAAGATCGCCCGCATGGGACTGCACCTGGTCGATATGGAGCGTCCCAAGAATCATTTCTACGAGGTACAGAGTCTTGGCGAGAGTGTTATCAAAATGTTACACCAGACACTGGATGCGTTTGCCCGTATGGATGTTGAAGCGGCGATTCAGGTGAGCCAGCAGGATGAAAAGATCGATCACGAGTACGATGGTGTTATGCGTCAGATGGTCACCTTTATGATGGAAGATCCCCGTTTGATCAAACGCTCACTGGATGTTATCTGGTCAGTGCGGGCATTAGAGCGCATCGGTGATCACTCGAAAAATATCTGTGAGTATGTGATCTATCTGGTGAAGGGTAAGGATGTACGCCACACCAGCACAGAATATATGAAAGAGGCAGTGCAGGAGAAGTAAAGGGGTGCTGGGTAAGCCCAGGATGGCTAGCACTAGTTAATCGAAAATCACGTTAAGCCGCCTTTGTGCGGCTTTTTATTATCTGGAAGTTTCTGTTGTGTCGCTCATCTGTTTGCAGTCGGGACAGAGGCCGGACCACAGGCGTGTGCCCCATTCAAGCGCCCAGTCGCTCACCTTATCAGGGCTCTTCGGCGGTTTTTTTGCACTACTCGGCAGATCCAC
>CALZMY010000262.1 GCA_945788675.1 uncultured Gammaproteobacteria bacterium
CCGGTCGACATCACGGTAACTTTATCTTTGACGGAGATCGTTCCCTGAACAATACGCACGAGAGACACGACACCGAGAAAATTATCAAACCAGGAGTCGATGATTAACGCCTGTAACGGCGCATCGGGATCACCTTCTGGCGGCGGGATGCAGGTAACAATCTCTTCCAGCAACGCCTCCACGCCGAGTCCAGTTTTAGCACTGACACGTACCGCATCGTCGGCCTCGACACCGACGATCTCTTCAATCTCCTGGATCACCCGTTCCGGATCTGAAGTGGGCAGATCGATCTTATTCAAGACCGGCACTACCTCCAATCCCTGTTCAATCGCGGTATAACAGGTGGCCACGGTCTGCGCCTCTACGCCTTGTGAGGCATCTACCACCAGTAAAGCACCCTCACAGGCTGCCAGCGAACGCGACACTTCATAGGCAAAGTCGACATGGCCAGGGGTATCGATAAAATTAAATTGATAGCGTTCGCCATCTTTCGCGACATATTCCAGTGTCACGCTCTGCGCCTTGATGGTGATGCCTCGCTCACGTTCAATATCCATTGAATCGAGTACCTGCGCAGACATTTCACGTTCGCTCAGTCCACCGCAAACCTGGATAAGGCGGTCTGAAAGCGTTGATTTTCCGTGGTCGATGTGGGCGATGATCGAGAAATTACGTATGTGCTTCATTTGTGGGCAAACTCAGAGCGGGAAAATCCCGGGAAATACAAAAAAGAAGGGGGGAATTCTAAACGATTCCCCCCTTTTCTTGTATCATTTCCGGTCGAAAAACAGGAAAAAGACAATATATTCTCGTCAGGTCGCAGTCTCTACCCCTTATCCTCATCAATAATCTTGAGTGCAAGAAAGACCGGACCACTGCGACGCTGCACCAGTACCGGCACAGAACGCCCTTCTTTGAGACCTTCGACTATCGTCTTAAAGGCATTGACGTCATCAATATTTTGATTGTCTAGCATCACGATGATATCGCCCTTACGCAGGCCTGCACGCGCAGCGGCACCACCACGCCCGACCGAATCGATATAGACACCAGACTTCCCTTCCTCCAGGATTTCTTTCTGCTCATCTGCGAGTTCAGAGACCACCAGCGCAAGACGCTCAATCTCGACCTCCTGACCGATCGCTTTGGTCGCTGAGATCTTCATGTCATCTTCCAGTGGGAGTTCGCCAATCTTGACATCAATCGTGATCGATTTGCCCTCACGAACAATCCTGGTTTCGATCTTTTCACCAACGCGAGTACTGCCGACCATGGGCGGCAATGCTGAAGAACTCACCACCTCCTGCCCATTGAATGCGACAATCACATCACCAACCTTAATACCCGCTGCTTCAGCAGGGCTTTCCGGCAGCACTTTAGCCACCAGTGCTCCGATTGGTTTCTCCATTTCGAATGACTCGGCCAGTTCACGAGTCACATCCTGAATCAAGATACCGAACCAACCACGGGTCACATGACCAGTATCCTTCAACTGGTCAACCACATTCATCGCAACATCCATTGGGATCGCAAACGAGAGTCCCATAAATCCACCGGTACGGCTATAGATCTGGGAATTAATCCCTACCACTTCGCCATCAAGGTTAAATAGTGGGCCACCCGAGTTACCAGGGTTAATCGCGACATCGGTCTGAATAAATGGCACATAATTTTCATTTGGCAGACTACGCCCCTTGGCGCTAACAATACCCGCCGTCACCGTGTGATCGAAGCCAAATGGCGATCCAATCGCCAACACCCACTCACCGACCATAAGCGCATTCGATTCGCCAATCTTAACCACCGGCAGGTCATCAGCATCAATCTTTAATAATGCCACATCACTGCGTTTATCCATGCCAATCACTTCAGCCACAAATTCACGCCGGTCACTGAGTCGCACGATGATTTCATCTGCCTCCTTAATGACATGATTATTAGTTAACACGTAGCCATCTTCAGAGATAATAAATCCAGAGCCCAGTGACTTGGCATCAAAGAGATCCGGCATGCCGTTGCCTTCTTTATCCCGATCGCCGAAAAAACGCTTCAAAAAGTCATCAAAAGGAGCCCCAGGCGGAACACCGTGTGGTCGCTGAGGTTGTGCACCATGCTTTACTTTTTGAGAGGTGCTGATATTCACCACCGCAGCGCTGTGTGTTGTCACCAGCCCGGTAAAGTCAGGTAATCCCAGTGCATTGTTTGCAGCCCAACTACTGTTAATACTGGCGGCAAAAAACATGAGTGTAAATGCGATAAAGAAACGCCCCTTTATCGTCATCGAATTTCTCATAACATCTCCCTTATACTTGATCAAACCTTAATCCTGCCCATGTAACGCAGGGCTATTTTTAAATTCAATATGCGCTTCGTTTGATGCACTGCGTAATATCTCAGGCTGACAGAGATTGCGCTGACGCAGGTTAGCTGTATAGCGACGCAACCAGAAAAAACCTGCCAGGAGCCCCAGCAACGCCGCCAGAATAGTCACACCTTCCGCGCCGCCATGCCATAAACGATCCCCAATCATTTCACCGATTCCAGCGCAAAGCAACATCAAAAAAAGCGGCACGATATAGGCGGCAAATGAACCTCTTAATAACCACCCTTCATCAATGCCAATCACTACCTGCTGATTTACCCTGGCACTTATGCGATTTATCGCCTTAAACTGGATTGCAGAACGCCCAAGTGCCTTGCTAACCACCGCGGTACCACATCCTTTATTGACAGAGCATGACTCACAGGTCGATTTACGCTGCGTCTCAACCAGTGCATATTCACCTTCAATCGCGACGACTCGCGCATGTTCTTCTATCATTTGTCTAAGCTCAGTGAATGGATTCAGGTGAGTGGCGAACTGATTCTCCGATCAGTTCCAGTGTCTCAAGAGGTACTTCGCCAACCACCACCACCTGGTAATCATCAACCGAGGCAATATACGCATTCATCGCACCTCGCTGGGACACACCATTAAAAGGCCCACTTTTTCCCTGCTTTTCGATAAACACAGAGACAGAGGCCAGGCCATCGGAAAAAACTATATGTTCAAACGGCATCTGATACTCATTATTCTGCTGCGCATTATTACGGCGTTGATAATCGGCCAAAGCAAAACCGTTAGGGATATATTTTACTGTCCAGTTGTTAGCCCCATCATTTTTTACCTGTGGGCTCGACAACTGTGCTACAGAATTTCCATCTACAGGTTTAATGGCATGAAGCTCTCGGACCTCAGGGGGAAGCGCTTCGCTATAAATATCAACATTCGAATAGATCATCTGTTCCATTATCCTGCCATCAGCTGCCAGATGTTCCAATTTAAGCAACAGGCCGCTCTGCTGGTCAATCCAGAACTGATAGCCATAACGATATTTATCTCGTGGTTTAATCACTACCTTCTGGCTCATCCTGCCAGCAACAGGCGTAACCTCTGCAAGCGATAGCTGATAATATTGCTCGATCTCATCAATGCGATGTTGCAGCATCTCTACAGCACCCTTCTTAATTTTCAGATTGTCGTACACAAGTGGCATCGGGACATTCGGTAAAAGACAGGTAACCTGATGAGGATTACGCACCACTTCTCCTGGCGTTCCATTCAGTGAGGTGAGGTGCTCTAACATGCCATTATCACTCTGGGTGCGCACAATATTCATCGCAACCATCTCATCACTGTAGCGATAAATCAGAGTACCCTGGTAACTGACCGAATGCTCAGCCTTGATCATTTTCGCTAACCAGGCCTTCACTAACATAGACTCATCAGCGGCATAACTAAGCCCCATTGGCATCGAGAACACCAGTAATAGCCAGATAAAACGCTGTGACGCTGTCTGCATAAGCTTCAGGAACAGGTGTAGTGACGTTTCACGTTGAGTCGGTAAAACTTCTGATCAGGAAACAGCATGTTTACTGCGTCCCCTCATAGCCAACCAGTCGGGCATAAGGGAGCATTCCACCCTGGGCAGGCATAGCAATCGAATGTTCATTATGGTTGACGATATAACGATGAAGTTGCTCATTTGGAATACGAGAGAGCGGATAGCGATTCTGTACCAGAACGGGTTCCTGCTTCACTTCATGACTCCAGGCAATATTTTCCAATGCTGGTTGCTGCATCGCCGGTTGCTGATTTGATGCAACAGTATGGGTCATCGGTTGCATTAACTGGCTATCCTGATTTAGTTGATACAATCCCGCTATCGCAATTGCACTAATTGATGCAGCTATCGCGTATCCTAATACAGGACTCCTGCTGTCCGTGATTTTCGGAGTAATATTGGTCACTTTGGCGTGGCTATTATTGACAGTCTGAGATGCTGGTTCACCAGCATGGGCAGGTTCGCTGGCGATTGCAGCGCTGATACTACTAGACAGGTCTGCATAGAGAATATCAGGAAGATTATTGCGCATCGCTTCGCCAATCAAATGATATTGTTCCCAACTCGCAACGCCATTTTCACTTCCCTCGGCAACATGCGTTATTACCTGCGAATATTCATGGCCATCGAGCTCACCATCCACCATAGATGAAATCTTTTCCTTGAGACTATCTGCCGGAATATCTGAGGGGTTAGTTACATTTGACATAATTCTCACCTAAATCTGATCTAATTCAACAACGCTCTTAATTTTTCCTGTACCGCCTCACGCGCCCTGAAGATCCGCGATCGCACGGTACCCACCGGACACCCCATCACCTCCGCAATCTCCTCATAACTCAAACCTTCAAGCTCTCGTAGCGTGATTGCTGTACGCAAATCATCTGGCAAAGCCTCTATCGTTTCAGTGACAACGCGCTCAATTTCATCTTTGAGCAATAACCGCTCTGGCGTGGCGTACTCCTTTAAAGCCAGACTACCATCAAATTGCTCCGCCTCACTCGCATCGATATCGATGCTGGGTGGCCTGCGTCCTTGCGAAACCAGATAATTTTTCGCCGTATTGATAGCAATACGATATAACCAGGTGTAAAAGGCACTATCTCCCCGAAAGTTGGGAAGCGCCCGATAGGCCTTGATAAAGGCCTCCTGAGTCACATCTAAAACATCCCCAGAATCATTCAGGAAGCGCGATACTAATTGGACAATGCGATGCTGATATTTCGTTACGAGAATATCAAAAGCCCGCTTATCACCACACTGCACGCGCTCCACCAGATACTGGTCGGTTTTACTATCGCCCATGCGGGCAAACCTTTAATACAACAAAGATTTGACTGCCTTCGCTAATCTTCATAGGACAACTTAGATATTATTTGGTTCAGAATTAAATGAAAGATTGATTTAGTAGCTTCTACTACAGCAAAATAACCAGGCCATAATAATGTATCCATGACTATCATTCCAGCCGCATCCAACATCGCAATATACCCGACAATTGCAGTCAAGCATACCTACATTGAATTTAAATTCATAAAGCTAAAACAAACACCTATCATCAATAGTAATATTATGTGACAAAGCCTCAAAATAAGCTGGAGGCACCCACAAAAATCACCAACTTGCTGTACAATTTCAACAATCAATAGCCCACTTTCGAAAAAGCCGAAGTACCCACTTATGAAAGACGCAGATACCCTACAGCGTTTCCTGTTTGAAAACAGCAATATTCGAGGCACCTTCATTCACCTTCAGGCCAGCTATCTGGCCGCACGTGACCGTTTCGAGTATCCTGATGCTGTTGCACAGCAGCTTGGCCAGACACTCGCCGCGAGTACCTTGCTAGGCTCCACCATCAAATTCAATGGCGCGTTGATCGTCCAAATACAATCGGATGGCCCTATTAATATGCTCGTCGCGCAGTGTGATGACCAGCGTCACATCCGTGGACTGGCACGCTGGCAACGCGAAATCGAGGGTAACTCACTGCAGGATATCTACGGCCACGGGCGTATCACTATCACCATTAACAATGACAAAAATGATGAGCGTTATCAGGGGGTTGTTGGGCTTGAAGGCGCAACGCTAAGCGCTGCCATCGAGCGTTATTTTAGCCAGTCCGAACAACTCAAGACTCGTCTATGGTTGTACGCAGACCAGCAACAGGCAGTCGGCCTGCTGCTTCAGCAACTTCCTGGCGAAGCAGCAGACAAAGATTTCTGGCACCACATCGAAATCCTTGGTGACACCATCACCCGCGGTGAACTGTTACAACTCAGCACACAGGAGATCCTGCACCGCCTGTTTTACGAAGAAGATATTCGCCTCTTTGAACCCGAACCAGTCAGTTTTCGTTGCAGTTGCTCACGTGAAAAAATTGTAACGATGCTACGCGGCCTTGGACTAGAAGAATCACGCTCAATCATTGAGGAACAGGGTAAGATCGAAGTTGGCTGTGAATTTTGCAATCAACAATACACCTTTGACAGAATCGATACCGAAGAGATTTTCGCCAGCCACGTCACCCCACCGACGCCAGAAACACCACAGTAAAATAAAATTATTAACAATAAATACAATTAATTATTAACGAAAATAAATGTAAAATAAACATAAAAACCGGACCAGAACGCACGCTCTTAACCTCATATTTCCTGTTAGGAGGTCGATACCCAGACGACATTCCTTTATTGGGTATGGAGGAAAAAATGGGAAAGCTATTCGAAGGACTGGAACAGATCGAGGCGGTGCGTGAGCACCTTACTGGTGACAGCTTTATGTCCGGGATATTCCTCGGACGACCCGACTTTGAACTGCTGTTGCCGCCCGATGAGCCCCCTGAAGAGAAGGCCGAAGGCCTCGCCTACTGCCAAAAAATAGAGGCATTTCTGAAAGAATACGTCGATCCTGACGAAATCGAACGCACCGCCAGGATCCCCCAGTCCGTGCTCCAGGGACTGCTTGATCTCGGCGCCTTCGGCATGAAGATCCCCAAAAAGTATGGTGGACTCGGTTTTTCACACACCAACTACGGCCGTGTACTAACGGTGATCGCGAGCTGGAACAACATCCTCTCACTCACCGTCGCCGTACCGCAGTCGATCGGCATCGGCATGCCGATCCTGATGTACGGTAACGAGGCGCAGAAAGATAAATATCTACCATTGGTAGCGCGTAAAGAGATCACTGCCTTTGCGCTAACCGAGCCCGAAACGGGCTCCGACGCCGCCAATGTACAGACTGAGGCGGTGATCGATAGCGATGGCGGAAATTTCGTTATCAATGGTGAAAAACTGTGGTGCACCAACAGTCCGATCGCACGCTACATCACCTTGATCGCACGTGTCCCCGCCCGTAAAGAGAGCGATCAACAGGGTAAAACCACGTGGGTGGCAACGAAAAAGGGGACTCCATTTGACGATCGCATCCACACTGCCTTCATCCTCGACATGAAGAGCGCAGGCGTCACTGTTAAACAACGCTGTCAGTTCGAGGGATGCCGCGGCATCGAAAATGGTCACCTCACCTTTGAAGATGTGAAAATTCCCGTAGACAACGTGATTGGCGAACTCGGCAAAGGGCTCAAGTACGCCCTCTCCATTCTCAATCTTGGCCGCGCCATCAGCGTGCCGGCGATCTGCCTCGGCATGGCGAAACAGGCGTGGCAACCGACACTCGACCGCGCCAACAGTCGCATCACCTTTGGTCAGTCACTCGGTGCGCGCCAGACACAACAGATACGTATCGGTGAAATGGCAACCAATCTATTCGCCATGGAGGCGATGTGTGAACGGGTGTGGCAGATGGCTGATCATAAAGATTACGACATTCGCATTGAGGCGGCGATCACCAAGATATTTTGCTCCGAACAATCACTGCAGTTTCTCAATGATGCGCAGGTAATCTTTGGCGGCATGGGTTATGAAACAGCAGACTCCAAACGTTTCCGCGGACAACCCGCCTTCGGTATGGAACAGCTGGTACGGGACGCCACCATGTACCGCATCGGTGAAGGGGCCACCGACATCCTGCGCCCCTATGTCGCTCGCGAAGGGTTGAACCACCACCTCGAACAGATCAAACCACTGTTCGATGAAAAAAGCAGTTTTTCACAGCGCAGCCAGCGCATTTTTAAACTGGTGCGTAACTACCCTGGCTGGTATCTATCTCAATGGAAGCCGCGAATGCTGCCCAACAACCCTGCCTTTAGTACGCCACGTGTCAGCGAAAAACTGCGCTATATCGAACGCACCAGTCGCAAGCTGGCACGCCATATCTTTTATGCGATGTTGATCTGTCGCGAATCGATGCGCGATGATCAGGGCAGACAAAATCGCATCGAACAGGTCGGTGAGGAGCTCTTCACCATTGCAATGACGGCACTGCATGCCGAGACCATCAATCGCCCCTATGCCCGCGAACTTTCTAATGAGTTCTACCGTGCCAGTCGCCAACGCATCAACCGTTTACTTAAAGGACTGATAAGTAACGATGATGAAATGCGCGCTCACATTGGACAAAATGGCATAAAAGGTGAATATTACGATTTAAGTAGGGGCATCATCGAACGTGGCCTGGATGATTATCCTAAGACACCACACAAGCGGGATGATAAGACGCCAGGAAAACCATGATAAGTTGTTATTTTGATTTGTTAAACCTTTAAAGGAAAGAGGCTTTAAACTATTAATAACTGATACTTGTGGCCGATATAGTTATGACGTGCATGATTTTACTCACATTTTAATTACGTCAACTTTCAGACTTCAGATTGAAGAAGAGACCTTCTACGCAATGGCGGCCTGACAATAGGCCAAAGGAGCCAGCATGACGAATGAAGAGAAAAAATGTGTCGCCCAGTTTGAAATTCATTACACCCAGTTATTGAATCAGCAGGGTGAACTGGTCGGACCTCTCCCTGAGTTTGCAGCATCTGCCGAAGCACTGATCGCACTCTATCGCACCATGGTGCAGACACGCACCTTTGATACCAAAGCGATTGCGTTGCAGCGCACTGGCAACATGGGCACCTATTCCTCATCACTGGGCCAGGAGGCTGTCTCGGTTGGTATCGGCAGTGCGATGCGTTTTGAGGATGTACTGCTGCCTACCTACCGCGAGTATGGTGCGCAATTTCAACGCGGCGTCGCGATGAGTGAGATCCTGCGCTACTGGGGTGGTGATGAACGTGGCATGGCCTATCAGGGGCAACCCCACGACATGCCGATCACGGTGCCGATCGCAACCCACATCCCTCAGTGTGCCGGTATCGCCTATGCGATGAAACTGCGCAAAGAACCCCGTGTCGCGGTTGGCGTCCTCGGTGACGGCGCCACCTCAAAGGGCGATTTTTACGAAGGGATCAACGTCGCCGGTGCATGGCATCTGCCAATGGTAGTGGTCGTCACCAATAATCAATGGGCCATCTCAGTCCCGCGAGATGTGCAGACTCACGCACAGACACTGGCACAGAAGGCGATCGCCGCGGGTATCCCCGGCGAACAGGTCGATGGCAATGATGTGTTCGCGATGCGCCATGTGATGTCGAATGCCATTGAAAAAGCCCGCAGTGGCGGTGGCCCAACATTGATCGAAGCGATCACCTACCGCATGCACGACCACACCACCGCGGACGATGCCAGTCGCTATCGTGAACAGGCCGTCGTAGATGAACACAAATTACTCGACCCGATTGAACGGCTGCGAAAGTATCTCAACGCACATCACGGCTGGGATGAAGCACAAGAGAACGCGCTGCATGAAACATGCGCCGCAGAGGTAGAGGCCGCCGTTAACAGCTATCTTGCTACCCCACCCGCGCCACCCGAGACCATGTTTGATCACCTCTATGAAACCCTGCCCGATGCGCTTCAACCACAACGCGATGAAGTCGAACAGCTCGGCAAGCAAAAACATGGAGGTGATGACAATGGCTGAGATCACCATCATCGAAGCCGTCAATCTCGCCATGGCGCGCGCACTCGAAAACAGTCCTGATGTTGTTATCTTTGGCGAAGATGTCGGCGTCAATGGCGGCGTTTTTCGTGCGACCGATGGACTACAACAACGCTATGGCGCTGATCGTGTGCTCGATACACCGCTCGCTGAAACGCTGATCGCAGGCATGGCGATCGGCATGGCATCGCAGGGACTTCGTCCTGTGGCAGAGATTCAATTTATGGGATTTATCTATCCCACCATTGAGCAGATGATCTGCCACGCCACCCGCCTGCGAAATCGCAGCCGTGGTCGTATCACCTGCCCAATGGTGCTGCGCGCCCCTTATGGCGGCGGTATTCATGCACCGGAACATCACTCTGAAAGCACTGAAGCGATCTTCGCACATATGCCAGGCTTACGTGTGGTGATCCCATCATCCCCCCTACGCGCCTACGGTCTACTGCTCGCCGCGATTCAGGACCCTGACCCGGTGGTATTCCTCGAACCAAAACGGATCTACCGCATGATGAAACAGGAAGTGCCGGATGATGGTGAAGCGCTACCACTCGACGTCTGTTTTCAGCTGCGCGACGGCACCGATGTAACACTGGTCACATGGGGCGCGATGACCCACGAAACACTACAGGCCGCAGAACAACTCGCTAACGAAGGGATCAGTGCCGAGGTGATCGATGTCGCCACCATCAAACCACTCGACATGGAGACGATCCTCAACTCTGTTGCCAACACCGGACGCTGTGTCATCGTGCACGAAGCCGCGCGCACCTGTGGTGTGGGTGCCGAGATTGCGGCACAATTGGCAGAGCACGGCCTGTTAAGCCTCTTTGCTCCGGTACAACGTGTCACCGGTTATGACACCATCATGCCGATGTTCAAGCTGGAAAACGACTACATGCCATCGACTGAGCGCATCATTACAGCAGTGAAAAAGACACTGGAGGAAGCATGAATATTTTCAAGCTACCCGACCTGGGTGAAGGGTTGCAGGAGGCAGAGATCGTCGAATGGCACATAAAGGAAGGCGATGAGGTTAAAATCGACCAACCCATCCTCTCTGTCGAGACCGCCAAGGCGATTGTCGACATCCCCTCCCCCCATAACGGCCGCATCCATAAACTCTACGTCGGTGCTGGCGACATCCCACAAGTCGGTGACCCACTGGTCGAGTTTGAACTCGCTGACGCTGAAGAAAAAGCGACACCCGCACCACAGGATCAGGGTACCGTCGTCGGTGAAATGGAGAGTGGCAAGGGCGTCATCAAAGAGGCAGCGACTTCCATTGGCGGTACCGATGGCAAGAGTGGCGGCAGTGTCAACATCAAGGCAACTCCTGCCGTGCGTGCACTGGCACAACGCATGAAGGTCGATCTGTCGATTGTCACACCATCAGGCAAGGACGGCGTAGTGATCGCCGCTGATGTACAGCGTGTTGCCAAAATCCTCGAAGCAGCCGGCCCGATGGAACCCTTACGTGGTGTGCGGCGCGCAATGGCCCACATCATGACCCAGGCACATACAGAGGTTGCCGATGTCACCATATGTGATGACGCCGACATCAACGAATGGCCGCAAGGCACTGACACAACCCTGCGCCTGATCCGTGCCATTGCAGTGGCCTGCAAGGCAGAGCCATCATTGAACGCATGGTATGACGGCCATGCCGTCGGACGGCGTCTGCGACAACAGATCGATCTCGGCATCGCCGTCGACACCAAAGAAGGGTTATTTGTACCGGTGCTGCGAGACATCTCCGAACGGACACCCGCAGATCTACGCAGTGCACTCAACCAGGTTAAGCATGACGTCAAGGCGCGTACCATTCCAGCCGAAGAGATGCGCGGTTACACCTTTACACTCTCTAACTTCGGCGCCTTTGGTGGTCGTTATGCAGATCCGATTGTGGTGCCACCCACCGTCGCCATCCTTGGTGCAGGGCGTGCCCGCGACGAAGTCGTTGCGGTCGATAAACAAGCAGTGGTACATACCATCCTGCCACTGTCACTGACCGTCGACCATCGCTGCGTCACCGGTGGCGAAGCGGCACGTTTTCTCGCCGCCGTTATCCAGGACCTTGCCAGGGCGGAGTAATAACGCCAATGAGACAGACTGATGAGTGACTACATCCCAGCCGGTCAGCGCCTACGTGATGCACTCATGGCAGAGCGGCCATTGCAGATGGTCGGTGCGATCAATGCATTTTGCGCAATGCTCGCCGAACAGGCCGGTTTTCGCGCCATCTATCTTTCCGGTGCGGGTGTCGCCAACGCCTCATATGGCCTGCCCGACCTTGGGCTTACCACGCTCGACAATGTCATCGAAGATGTTCAGCGCATCACTAGCGCAACAGACCTGCCGTTATTGGTCGACGTCGATACCGGCTTTGATGACATCAGCGAAACAGTTGAACGACTGATCGCCGCCGGTGCCGCCGGCATCCATATCGAAGATCAGGTGAACAGCAAGCGCTGTGGTCATCGTCCCAATAAACAAGTGGTATCAACAGGTGTGATGATGTCACGCATCGATGAAGCCGTCGCCGCCAGCAACCATAGTGACAGTTCTTTTGTCATTATGGCACGTACCGATGCCTTTGCGATTGAAGGTGAAGCTGCAGCACTGCAACGCATGCAACACTATATTGATGCGGGTGCCGAGATGCTTTTTCCCGAGGCACTCACTGAACTAGCGCAATACCAGCAGGTCAGCGCTGCCTTCGAGGTGCCGATACTCGCCAATATCACCGAGTTTGGCAAGACCCCCCTGTTTGATATTGACGCACTCCAAAGTGTCGGCATCGCGATTGTCCTCTACCCACTCAGCGCCTTCCGACTGATGAGCGCTGTTGCATGGGAGGGCTATAACGCCATTCGCGTCAACGGAAGCCAGGCCGCTATGGTCGACCGCATGCAAAGCAGAGAGGAACTCTACCAGCATCTCGACTATTACCGTTTTGAAACGGCACTCGACCGAGACGATGGCCAAAGCGATGTCAGGAGTGATGATGACAGCGACTGATCACAGAGGACTTGCCGGTGTTTCAGCGGGAGCAACAGCCATCTCCACTGTGGAGGCAAGTGGCGATGGACTCTTCTATCGCGGCTATGACATACACGATCTCGCCACCAGAAGTACATTCGAGGCGGTCGCCTATCTATTGATCTATGGAACATTGCCAGATAGCACAACTCTCAAAGCCTATCGTAAAAAACTCCAGTCACTGCGCGGATTGCCCGATGCGTTAAAGACTATCCTGGAACAGATCCCTGCAAATGCCAATCCAATGGATGTATTGCGCACAGGGTGCTCCGCGCTAGGTTGCATCGAGGTCGAGAAAACGACTATGCAGCAAGCAGACATCGCTGACCGTCTGATCGCCTCATTTGCATCAATGTTGCTCTACTGGCACCATTTTCATAGCAGTGGCCGACGGATAGAGACCGCTACCAATGACGACAGCATCGCCGCCCATTTCCTCCATCTGTTACACGACAAAGCACCCGATGCGCTGCACTGCCGTGCCGTCGATGCATCGCTGATCCTCTATGCAGAACACGAGTTCAACGCCTCCACCTTTGCCGCACGTGTCACTACTGCCACCCTCTCCGATTTCTATTCGGCAATAACCACTGCAATCGGTACGCTGCGTGGACCACTGCACGGCGGTGCCAACGAGGCGGCAATGGACCTCATCGCACAATTTGAAAATCCCGCAACTGCAGAGACCGGCCTGCTTGAGATGCTGGCAAAAAAACAGTTAATCATGGGCTTTGGTCACCGTGTCTATCGTCACTGTGATCCGCGTTCACCGATCATTAAGCAGTGGTCGCGAGAGCTCTCTGAGGCCGCAGGCGATATGACACTATTTAATATCTCCGAACGGATCGAGCAGGTGATGCAACGCGAAAAAGAGATGTTCCCAAACCTGGACTTCTACAGCGCCTCGGCCTATCACCTGTGCGGTATTCCCAAACCATTCTTTACGCCACTGTTTGTCATCGCGCGTACCAGTGGCTGGGCGGCACATATCATCGAACAACGCAGTGACAATCGTCTGATCCGCCCCACTGCTGAATATATCGGTCCAGCACCACGAGAGTACCCAGGCGATGAGTGAACATATCAACCATAGCGACGACAACCGACAGGCGCCACCCGATCAATTGCTAGTCGATATCGCCGACTATGTCTGCGAGTACCATGGCGCGAGTGATGAGGCGTTCGAGACCGCACGCTACAGCCTGTTCGATGCACTCGGTTGTGGCATCCTTGCATTGCAGACGGCTGAGTGTCGACAACGGCTCGGCCCAATCGTCCCCGGTGCGACACTCACTGACGGTGTGCCGGTACCTGGCACAGCTTATCAGCTCGACCCGGTACAGGCTGCGTTTAACATCGGCACACTGGTACGCTGGCTCGATTACAACGACACGTGGCTCGCTGCTGAATGGGGCCATCCATCCGATAACCTCGGTGCAATTCTCGCCTGTGCCGACTACCGCAACCGTCATATGGGAAATAATGCTCCGCCTTTGACGATGCGCGATGTTTGTAATGCGATGATCCAGGCTTATGAAATTCA
Organism: uncultured Gammaproteobacteria bacterium; assembly: GCA_945788675.1. Taxonomy (GTDB): domain Bacteria; phylum Pseudomonadota; class Gammaproteobacteria; order SZUA-140; family SZUA-140; genus SZUA-76. Next base: position 14,425 of record CALZMY010000262.1, read on the forward strand.
GGGGATACTGGCACTGGAGAACAGCTTCAACCGCCTCGGCATCGATCACGTCATCCTGGTCAAGATCGCCTCCACCGCCGTGGCAACAAGGCTTCTTGGCGGGGATCGACAGATGATCGTCAACGCCCTCTCCAATGCGTGGATTGATGGCGGTACGCTACGCAGCTATCGCCACGCCCCCAATACCGGCTGGCGAAAATCATGGGCCGCTGGTGATGCAAGCGCACGCGCCGTACGCCATGCATTGATGGCGATCAACGGCGAAATGGGCTACCCCAACACACTCACGACACCACAGTGGGGATTTCAGGATGTCACCTTTAATGGTCAGCCACTGACCGTCGAAAGAGCCTTTGGTTGTTATGTAATGGAGAACATACTCTTCAAGGTCAGCTACCCAGTCGAGTTCCACGCCCAGACGGCGGTCGAGTGTGCCGTACAGTTGTTCGATAAGGTAAACCCCAGGCTGAAGCAGATCGAGCGAATCGAACTCTTCACCCAGGAAGCGGCAATGCGCATCATCAATAAGACAGGGCCACTGCACAACCCTGCCGACCGTGATCACTCGCTGCAGTATGCCGTCGCCATTGCGCTACTCTTCGGTACACTGGAGAGCAATCACTACAGCGACGAGATCGCCGCCGATCCTCGTATTGATCAATTGCGTGACATGATGCAGGTCGTTGAAGAAAAGCGTTTCAGCGATGATTACCTCGATCCAGAGAAACGCGCCATCGGCAACCGCGTCGTTATCCACCTGGATGACGGCACTGTTGAAGAGGCGTGCATCGAATACCCCATTGGCCACCGTCGTCGACGCAGTGATGCCTACCCACTGCTGGAACTTAAATTCCATCACAATCTGTCATACCACTACCCGGCAACACAAACTACGCCGCTGACAGAGCTGATACTGGATCAGGAAAAGTTGTTTACAATGCCAGTAAATCACTTCATGACGCTGTGGGCTAAAAGATAAACGGAGCCAATAATGTCTGAACATGAATACTTCCAGCACGCAATGCCCGGCGATGTCTGCTTTGGCTGCGGTAGTGATAACGCAGCTGGCCTCAAGATACATAGTTACTGGCAAGGTGATGAAGGAGTCTGTCGCTGGCGACCTGAGAAACACCATGTAGGGTGGGATGGCGTCACCTGCGGCGGCATCATCGCGACGCTGATCGACTGCCACTGCATGGCGACGGCGATGGCGACGGCTATTCGTAACGAAGGACGACCGTTGATGTCCGAACCCCACTATCGATTTGCCACCGGCATGCTCAACATCAAATATCTCGCCCCGACCCCCAATGATCAGCAGCTCGAACTACGTGCCCACGTCACCGAGGTCAAAAACGAAAAAAAATATACGCTCACGTGCGCGCTCTATGCAGCTGGAATAAAAACCGCTGAAGCGACTGTGGTCGCCTTTCTGGTACATCGCAGCGATCAACCCGACAACGATTCGGCCTTCAGTTGATTGACGTGGTTCGTTCCGCAACATATCTACACAATATATATGTAGCCCGGGCTGAGCTTACAGCAAAACCCGGGAGGCTAGTGGCACCGTTCCCCCTGTTTTACCCTAAGGGCACTTTCTTTGGGCGCGCGTAAGATCAGCCCGGGCTACTCCATGCATTATTATAATTATTTAAGAAGCTATATCAGAGGTTCCTTTGCTTACATCCCATGCAATTAATGACATAATCAAACCATGCCACTCACCTACACAAAATACCTGAAGATCGATGAGTTGCTGGCACTACAGCTACCGTTATCAGACGACCCTGAACACGATGAGATGCTGTTTATCATCACCCATCAGGTCTATGAGCTGTGGTTCAAACAGATCATCCATGAACTTGCCGATTTTCAAGCGGCACTTTCACAACAGAATCTACCCATTGCACTACGTAATCTGAAACGTGTACTGCATATCCTCAAGGTGTTAGTGGCACAGGTAGATATCATCGAGACCCTCAGTCCGGTCTCATTCCGCGCCTTTCGTGACCGCCTCGAAAGTGCCAGTGGTTTTCAGTCGGCACAGTTTCGCGAGATCGAGTTCATGCTTGGCAGACGCAATCCCAATGTCTTCGCCCATTATCCGCAGGGACTGCCCGCGCGTAAACGTCTCGAAACACTGCTGCAACAGCCCAGCCTGTGGGATACCTTTTTGCACTATCTGAACGACAGTGGCTACCCAATACCGGAATCGGAACTCACGCGCAATGTATCAGCGCCGCCTGAACTCAATCAAGCGGTACAGGAACAGCTGATCAAAATCTACAAAGATGAATCACTGCTGACACAGCTCTGTGAACATCTGATCGACCTCGACGAAGGACTGCAGGAGTGGCGCTATCGCCACATTAAGATGGTTGAGCGCACCATCGGCAACAAGATCGGCACCGGCGGCTCTGGTGGCACCAGCTATCTCTACAAGA
>CALZMY010000263.1 GCA_945788675.1 uncultured Gammaproteobacteria bacterium
ATCATCCCCCACCACAAAGATCTTGTTATTAGCGCCGGTCAGCAGTTGCAACCAGGCGTACTGAATCGCGTTGGTATCCTGAAACTCATCGACCAGAATATGGCCAAAGCGTTCCTGATAGTGCGCCAGGATTTCTGGCTTGTTGCGCCACAGCTCCAGTGCTCGTAGCAACAGCTCGGCAAAGTCGATCACCCCCGCACGCTCGCACGCCTCTTCGTAGGCGTGATAGATACGAATCATCTGGCGCTGATAGGGATCGCCACGATCATCGAGGTGTTTGGCCCGTAGCCCTTCATCTTTTTTATTGTTGATATACCACTGCGCCTGCTTCGGTGGCCACTGATCTTCATCGATCTCAAGTGCGCGCATCACGCGGCGCACCACGCGGTACTGGTCATCGCTATCGAGGATCTGAAAGGTTTCAGGGAGAGCGGCATCTTTCCAGTGGGCGCGCAGCAGGCGATGGGCGAGGCCGTGAAAGGTACCGACCCACATGCCACGCGCCGGCATCGCCAGCAGCTCTTCAATGCGTCCGCGCATCTCGGCAGCCGCCTTGTTGGTAAAGGTGACGGCGAGGATGCCAAACGGCGACGCCCCCTCGGCCTGTATCAGCCATGCAATTCGGTGCACCAGCACACGGGTCTTGCCGCTACCGGCACCGGCCAGCACCAGCATGTTGCCCGGAGGGGCGGCCACCGCCTCGCGCTGCGCATCGTTCAGGGGGTCAATAATATAGGTCACGTCCATGGGGGGAGATCTTAGCAAATTTGGGGGGAGCGCTGGGGCGAGACTTAGCGGTTATGTTTACCTATCGCATCGATTGAGATCGCAATGTCACCATTTTCATCTGCCGCAGTTGTTGCAGCTGTCAGAATCGCGTCCGTCATATCACAACCATCCGTAATCGCACCCGAGAGGTCAGCCCCCTCCAGATTCGCGTGCGACAGATTCGCGCCGCTAAGATTGGCCATACGCAGGTCGGCGTTGGAGAGATCGGCATAACTGAGGTTGGCCCCGCGCAGATCCATCTGAATCATGTTGGCTTCACTGAGCAGCGCGTTCGAGATATCGAGCCCCTTAAAACTGTCGCCGTCATGTGAAAATAGCTTGGTGAAGCCTTTTTTATCGTAGATATGGATCATCTGTCGTTCCGAGTCACTATCATTGGTGCAAGGACGTGATGATACCTTTTTTTCTGACTGGTTGCCGTAATCGATCATTCATCAGCCATTCGATGACCATACATCAGAAAGCACCGGACAAGCCGGTGCTTTCTAAATGGACTGGTCTTACCCTTTAACGATAGAAATCTGACCAGACCATGTGGCGTATCCGTACACCGCTGGGGAGTCTCTGAGAGGAGTCAGAGCAGTTAGAGACTCACCATTCCATAACACTTTATCAGCTTTAGTCGCCGGATCCCACTTCAAACCTGGCGAACTCGGCCTCATCCAGTGTATCGCTCATGTTACTGTCCAGAATGACCCACTGTTCAGACAACTCCGGCACAGCGGCTGCTTCTTTTTTGTCGATAGATCCACTTTTATCGGCATCGATTTTATCGAAGCTCTTATCATCGCCTGCATAGGCGGCACCGGTAGCGACGGTGAAAGCGAGTACGGCTAAAAGATGTTTGATTTTCATAACATAATCCTCTTCTGTTTTCTTCAATTGAGGCAAGATGACAAGCTGAACCTGCCATCCTGTCTTTGCTGGCCTAGCCGCAGGGCTGTGACATACGAGGTGTTCTGCAGGACACGTGCCAACCACTTATATTATTAATAAATTCAATAAGTTAAATTAAGATCGCAGGGTAATATGATATTGGCATGCGACACGAACTGTCGCTTTAGACAGACAGCTTATTCCTGATATGGATTAAAAACCTTTATAAACAGAAAGTTACTTGTGTCACAAATTGGAGACAAAGAAATCCTCTGTCGTGGCGTACTAATTGACAATCGCTGTTATGCAGCTAGAGAGCGTCAATTGGGGAGGGTCAAAAGAGAAAGTGAAATTACCCACCTTGCGCAGTCCACTAAGGCCCAGAATATGTCGTGTGTGACCAGGGAACACAGCGGCCTCTATATCACGCAGTTCGCAGTCGTCGCCGAGACGGATAGCGTCGATGCGGTACACCGCAACCCGCGTGCGATCGCCGTTGGCGAGAGTGCCCATGAGGTGTTTGACAAAACTGACCCGCCCTTGCTGCTGAAGCGCCACCAGACTGTTCTCATCGATGGTGTTGTAGCTGGAGCCGGTATCGACGAGAAAATCAACGGCACCGAGTCCCGTGATTTCGCCCGCTATATAGAAGGTTTTGGCACTTTTTTCCACCATCGGTACAACATGGCTCGGGGGCAGGGCCAGGGCCACAGGGATACCCGCCACAATAAACAGCAGCAAGCCACAGAATATTCGGTTTGTTAAAACCATCATTTACCCCCAATTTGTTGCGCAGCGCCATCGCTATGAAGTCGCTGTAAAGACGTCGTCAATAGCTTAACGACCGGGGCGGAACGATCTTGAGGAGAGACGTGCTCAGAGCAAGATACCTTTCACAGACAAGTATACCACCTCTAAGAGCAGTGCTTGTGGCGAAACAGGGCTGGCTCCAGTTGATGACGGTGCAGCAATTTGTAAAAATCGGTGCGATTACGCTGTGCCAGACGGGCGGCCTGACATACGTTACCGCGGGTCATTTGTAGAATCTGCACCAGATAGTCACGCTCAAACTGGTTCACAGCTTCACCCAGCGGCAAGATCTCCTTGCCTTTGCCACGCAGAGCCCGCTGTACCAGGCTGGCGGAGATCACCGGCGTGGTGGTCAGCGCCGAGACCTGTTCGACCACGTTGAGCAGCTGACGGATATTTCCCGGCCAGGAGGCCGCCATGAGCCGTTCCATCGCCTCGCGGGAGAAGGAACGGGCGATGCAGGTTTTACTACGCTGTTGCAGTTGCTGCAGGAAGTGGTTGGCAAGCAATGGAATGTCTTCGCAGCGCTCGGCCAGCGCTGGCAACTCCAGCATTACCACGTTGAGGCGATAGTAGAGATCTTCGCGGAACTGGCGCTCATCGATCGCCGCCTCAAGGTCGCGATGGGTGGCAGAGATAATCCGTACATCCACCGGCAAT
>CALZMY010000264.1 GCA_945788675.1 uncultured Gammaproteobacteria bacterium
ACCAGATCGACATCACGTCCTTCTGCCTTGTTGATCACCAACATTAATGGCTTACCAGAACGACGCAGGCGGTCTGCAATGGTCTTATCACCGGCCGAAAGCCCCGCGCGGCCATCGACCAGAAAGAGTACCGCATCGGCCTCATCGATCGCGACCATCGCCTGGTCCATCATCAAGCCATCGATGCCCTTGGTAGCATCACCAAGCCCACCGGTATCGACGACGATATAAGGATGCTCACCCACCTTACCTTCACCGTAATTACGATCACGCGTCAGCCCCGGTTGATCGGCAACCAAAGCATCTCGGGTACGGGTGAGACGGTTAAAGAGTGTCGACTTGCCCACATTGGGTAATCCGACCAGTGCAATGACCGGTTTCATGGTACGTCCATTCGGAGCGCAGAAATAGTGCCTAGCTGGCTCACTGAATAGAGAATATCGTTAATGACCAGCGGCCGCTGCAGCACAGCAACATCATCAACCATACGTCGTATCACAAAGCTGCCATCTTCAGCCGAAAGCCAGTGCAGGTAACCTTCATAGTCACCGACAACAATTTTATTATCATGGATGACCGGCGCGCTGATTTTTCGTCTTACTAATTTATTTTGCCGCCACAATGTGGCGCCAGTACGTCTATCAAGCGCCAATACCTGGCCATCATCATCGCTAATATAGAGCTGCTGTTGATCAAGCGCTATGCCGCTATGGGCAGAAAATTCTCGTGCCCAGACAATGCGCCCCGAATTGGCATCGAGCGCTACCAGTCGCCCCTGAAAGGCAACGGCATACAAAATACCATCGCGATAAGCGAGTTCTGCATCGACATCAACCAGCCGTTCCAGTTCTGAACGCCCTTTAGCAAGGGAGACAACCTTTTCCCACTGCAACTTCCCATTGCTGACCGACAGTGCAGCCACCTTGCCATTTGAAAACCCGGCAAACACCTTGTCATCAACAATCAGCGGCGCACCCACGCCACGCAGGCTCAGCGACGGTACGATAGTTTCGTAGACCCACAGACGTTCTCCGTTCTGTGCATTGAGACCAAACATCTTGCCATCATTAGTACGCACGACAATGATCCCTTGCGAAACCTGCGGTGCACTCATCACTTCACTGGAGAGTTCACTACGCCACTGCAGCGAACCATCTTTACTAGAGAGCGCCAACACCTCACCCTTGTGGGTACCTAGAAACAGATAGCCATCACCACTGCCCACGGCACCCGTTAATGAAGCACCCGTCTCAACATTCCATTGGCGACAGCCACACGCTGCATCAAGCGCACGCACACGGCCACGCGGATGGGCTATAAACAGCTGTTCACCTTCGATCACAATAACAGGAGAGCCTTCCCACCTGTCAACACGCGACTGCGGTTGTTTATACCAGACAGGCGTCACACTTGCTGCGGGCTGGAATCGCGCTAGCGGTGTTGGATGTGAATCGAGCGTCAGCGTGCCGGTACAACCTGTTAGCGACAATACGGCAACTATCAACATCCACAGGCTGGCAGCACCTAAAAAGGGAAAACGGGCTCGTGATCGAGCTCGTACAACAGAACCACTCATGATCGCTATGCGTCCTCGCCACCGAGGTCATCAAGCTTCATCTGCAACATGCTGTTATCGCCCTTATCATTCGCCTTTAGTGCCTTTTCATAGGCGCTACGTGCCTCGCTATGTTGTGACAGTGATACGTAGATGTCACCCTTCAGCTCTTCATAAAGCGGTAGGTATTCACCCGCTTCGGCAGAGTTAAGCAGCGCCAGCGCACCATCGCCATTACCTTCTGCCAACATCACTGTCGCCATCCGTATGCGCGCCATGTGCAGAAACTCCAGCTGCTTGCTGTTATCAAGGACCCACTGCAGACGCGCACGCGCGGCCAACAGATCTCCTTCATCGACCTTCAATTTTGCAATCGCAAAAGCCGACAATACGGCATATGGTGTATCAGAGAAATTATTGATAATGTGATCGCCACGTGTCATCACAGCGTCATTGCGTGTCTGTTGCAGATCATCCTGTAGTTGTGAAAACTCAAGTGATGCATTCTGACGCTGTGAGGCGTCATATTGCATCCAGTAGTTACCGCCAATAAGCGCACCAAAACCGACCACCAGTCCAACCACGACCGATGTGCCATTCTCTTTCCACCACTTCTTGATCGATTCGATCTGTTCTTCTTCTGTTGTGTGAGCTACCACGTCTGCATCCTCTATTTATGTTCGTTTCGGTTGATTCTTTACCGCAATCATGCGCGTCAGCGCCACTTTATTCTGTTAGCAATGCTTCTTTCAGATACTGCGCCAGGGCGTCATGGCCAATCGATTCTTGCAGCTGTTCAGCGCGCAGGTGCTTCACCGTCACCTGCTGCTGCGCAATCTCATCCTCACCGAGGATCAGCGCCAGCTGAGCGCCACTTTTATCTGCCTTTTTCAACTGGTTCTTGAAACTGCCACCGCCACAATGGCTACGCAGGCGCAGCCATGGCAAAGCGCTGCGCAGCTGCTCGGCCAATAATAACCCCTGCGACACTGCCAAATCACCTACTAGCACTAAATAGGCGTGCAGACCCGAGTCCGGCACTGTCAGGCCACGCGCTTCGACCAACGCCAGCAGACGTTCCATCCCCATCGCAAAACCAATTGCAGGGGTCGCCTTGCCGCCCAACTGTTCCACCAGGCCGTCATAACGGCCTCCGGCACAGACGGTGCCCTGTGCGCCGAGATCATTTGTGACCCATTCAAATACTGTCTTTTGATAATAATCGAGGCCACGCACCAATCTCGGATTGACGCGATAGGCAATCTCGGCCCCATCTAGCAATGACTTCAAGGTATCAAAATGGTCACGCGACTCATCATCGAGATAATCAAGCAGCTGCGGCGCGCGCTCAATCATCGCTTGCATCGTCGGGTTTTTACTATCGAGGATGCGCAGTGGATTTTTCTCCAACCGCAGCAGGCTCTCTTCATCCAGCAGATCACGATTGCCCTCCAGGTACTCGACCAGCTTTTCACGATGCGCAGCACGTGCCACTGATGTACCAAGCGTATTGATCTGCAACTCCAGCCCCTCAATCCCCAGCAGTTGCCACAAGCGCGCCGTCATCATAATCAGCTCAGCATCGATGTCTGGTCCATCTAGCCCATAGGCCTCGACACCGGTCTGGTAGAATTGACGATAACGTCCCTTTTGAGGACGCTCGTGACGAAACATCGGACCGCTATACCAGAGACGCTGCACCTGGTTGTACAACAGACCATTTTCGATGCAGGCACGCACACAGCAGGCGGTCCCCTCGGGACGCAGTGTCAGGCTATCACCGTTACGATCATCGAAGGTGTACATCTCCTTGGCGACGATATCGGTGACTTCGCCGATGGTACGCACAAAAAGCTCGGTCTTTTCGACGATCGGCATGCGGATTTCATCATAGCCATAGGCCTGCACCACCTGTCGCACAGAGGCCTCGAGATGCTGCCACAGTGGACTCTGCTGCGGCAGGATGTCGTGCATACCACGCACTACTTTTATGCTCTTGGACAAGGTTGTTCCTACACTATTCGGGTTATCTGGGTTTACAGTTGAGCGGTTGTGATGCGTTGATCAGCGTTGTCGTTCCTGCAATGGAATAACGATATCACCACTATCGTCAGCACCAGTGGCTTTACGCTGCGCAATCTGCGCACGAACTGTTCGCTCGATCTCATCGACCAGCGCCTCGTTACTCAATTTATGATCCGGCTTGCCCCCCACATACAACAGGTTTGGCGAACCGCCGGTCAACCCCACATCAGCCTCACGCGCCTCACCTGGGCCGTTTACAACACAGCCAATCACCGCCACGTCGAGCGGATCCGTGATATCTTCAAAACGCGCCTCCAGCGCATTAACGGTCGAGATCACATCAAACTGCTGGCGTGAACAGGAAGGACAGGCGATCAGGTTGATCCCCTTGCTACGCAGACGCAGGCTTTTGAGGATGTCGAAACCGACTTTGATCTCCTCTACCGGGTCAGCAGCGAGCGAGATGCGAATGGTATCACCGATGCCATCGTTCAATAGCATGCCCAATCCAATCGCCGACTTCACTGTACCGGAGCGCAAACCACCCGCCTCGGTAATACCAAGGTGCAGCGGCTGTTCAATCTGTGTCGCCAGTGCGCGATAGGCCGCCACCGTCATAAAGATCTCAGAAGCCTTGAGGCTTATCTTGAACTCCTGAAAGTCGAGACGATCAAGGATATCGATATGGCGCAGTGCCGACTCCACCAGTGCCTCGGCAGTCGGTTCGCCGTACTTCATCTGTAACTCTTTTTCCAGCGACCCCGCATTAACGCCAATGCGGATCGGGATGTTATGGTCTCGTGCGCTATCCACCACCGCGCGCACGCGCTCGTCCTTGCCAATGTTACCGGGATTGATGCGCAGGCAGTCTGCACCGAGCTCTGCAACACGCAGCGCGATCTTGTAATCAAAGTGGATATCGGTCACCAGCGGTATCGTGACACGTTGACGAATTTTGCCGAAGGCCTCAGCTGCATCCATCGTTGGCACCGAGACACGCACGATGTCGGCCCCCACCTTCTGCAACGCCTCGATCTGCCCAACCGTCGCCTCGACATCGCAGGTATCGGTATTGGTCATACTCTGTACCGCGATCGGTGCATCGCCACCAACCGCGACATCACCCACCATGATCTGTCTCGATTTACGTCGTATAATCTGTGAAGTAGTTTTCATCCGTCACGCCTTTCCATTGTTCGATTCAACATGCTAATCGCTGCGCTTACCAAACACGAAACGAGCCACCTTGCCGCGCGCAAGACTACTCTGATCAAACGGTTCACCATTATAGACCATCGTCACAGCAGGAGAGTTACCAAACAAAATCTTGAATGGTGCGGTACCGCTCAGCACCCTCGTCTGGCCCGGCTTACCAAGATCAAACATCACACGTCGTCCGTTGGCATCAGTGATTTCAACCCATGACTCGGCAGAAAACGTTAGCTCGATTG
>CALZMY010000265.1 GCA_945788675.1 uncultured Gammaproteobacteria bacterium
GTGGTGCCGCCGATCAGGTGCTCAATGTTTCTGTTGGAAATAAGGTGTATTATTAAATAACATTGTGGATATGATGTGATTTATCTCCTTTGAGGTGAAATGATATCGCATCAAAAAGAGCGCTAGGCCCAGCTTCGATGGTGGTATATGATCTTATGTTCACGTTTGATATGCGATCTATCGCTCTGAAACAAGAGGCTTTTTTGTAACATGGCTCAAGTGATTGTCAGGTGGTTTAGACGTTACTTCACTGATCAGGAAGGGGTCATCCTCGCACTGCTGTTAGTCGCAGGTTTTGCGATCGTGATCTTTATGGGTGAGATGCTGGCACCCCTATTGGCCAGTCTGGTGATCGCCTATCTGCTGGAAGGGCTAGTGAGTGTGATCCAGCGGCGCAATATTGCACGTTTGCCTTCGGTGCTGATGGTTTTTATGCCGTTTTGTGCTCTGTTACTACTGATGATTTTTGGTTTAATGCCGCTGCTTTTTGGTCAGCTCACTCAGCTGCTACAAGAACTGCCGACGATGATTGCCAAGGGTCAGCAGAGTCTATTGCAGCTACCTGTCAATTATCCAAACTTTATCTCAGAGGTGCAGGTAGGAGAGCTTATGACTACAATCCGCTCGGCAGTGACCGACGCGGGTCAGCATGTTGTGTCATTTTCGTTAGCATCAATCTCTGGTCTGTTTATTTTAATTATCTACCTGATTCTGGTGCCGGTACTGGTCTTCCTGTTCCTGAAAGATAAACATGTTTTTCTCGACTGGGTCTCAGATTATATGCCGCGCGAAAGGGCGCTAGCCATCGAGATCTGGGAAGAGATGGATCAGCAAATCGGTAACTATGTGCGTGGTAAGTTTCTGGAGATCATCATTGTTGGTGTGGTGACTTTCATTGTCTTTGCGCTGATGGGGCTTCAGTATGCAATGCTGTTAGGTGCTTTAGTCGGTCTATCTGTGGTAGTGCCATATATCGGTGCGGCAGCGGTAACTTTTCCAGTCGCCATTATTGCCTATTTTCAATGGGGTTGGAGTGCCGATTTTGCCTATGTGATGGCTGCCTACGGTATTATCCAGGCGCTAGATGGCAATCTACTGGTGCCATGGCTATTCTCTGAAGCGGTTAACCTTCACCCCGTGGCGATTATTACCGCAGTACTGGTTTTTGGTGGCCTGTGGGGTTTCTGGGGGGTCTTCTTTGCGATCCCGCTAGCGACGTTGGTGAAGGCATTGATGAATTCATGGCCCCGTTCGGAAGAGCATATTGAGGCTGAACCAGCACCCGATAGTCAACGTGAGGCGGCGTAAATCAGTCTCTCCGTGGATTAAAGGATCTCTGAAGCGTAATCCGCCAGGCGTGAGCGTTCACCACTGATCAGCGTGATGTGCCCACTGTGTGCCCAGTCTGAAAAGCGATCGACCACATAGGTAATGCCTGCAGTTGTTTCAGTGAGATAGGGTGTATCGATCTGCGCAGTGTTGCCTAGACAGACCACTTTGGTACCAGGTCCCGCACGGGTAATCAGCGACTTCATCTGCTTTGAGGTTAGATTCTGCGCTTCATCGATAATCAGATAGCGATTGAGAAAGGTGCGCCCACGCATAAAGTTAAGTGAGCGGATGCGAATGCGGTTGGTGAGCAGGTCATTAGTTGCCGCACGCCCCCATACACCGCCTTCTGCATTTGAAAGCACCTCAAGGTTGTCCATTAATGCCCCCATCCACGGCGCCATCTTCTCTTCTTCGGTACCGGGCAGGAAGCCGATATCCTCTCCCATAGGAACGGTAACGCGGGTCATGATGATTTCATGATAGCGACGTTCATCAAGTACCTGCGCAAGCCCTGCGGCTAGCGTCAGCAGTGTTTTACCGGTGCCCGCATTGCCGAGGAGCGTGACAAAATCAACGCTCGGATCAAGCAGCAGATTAAGTGCGAAGTTCTGTTCTCGATTGCGCGCATTGACACCCCATACATTGTGGTGGCTTGAGCGATAATTATTACAGATCTCAACAGTCGCACCGTCATTCTCGACAGCGCGAACGATCGCCTCGAAGCCATGCTCCTTGTCATCGTGAATCAACTGATTTGGGTACCAGTGCTGGCTATCGGGACCAATGATCTTGTAGAAGGTTTTGTCTCCTTCTTTCCAGGAGGATAGCGCTTTGCTGTGTTTATCCCAGAAATCCTCGTCAAGTTTACTTTGCCCACTATAGAGCAGGCTAAGGTCATCAAGCACCTGGTCGACGCGGTAGTCTTCAGCGGGAATACCGAGGGCCACTGCCTTGATACGCAGATTGATATCTTTAGAGACAATGGTGACGACCGTCTGTTTGTGCTCTTTTTGCAGTGCCAGTGCCGTTGAGAGGATCTGATTGTCGGCCTTGTTGCCCGGCAGGTTTTGCGGTAATTCAGAGGTGAGTGTGCGTGTCTGTAAAAAGAGGCGACCACTGATTGTATTACCACTTTCTGGTGCTGGTAGCTTTAGCCCTTTCTCAATTTCATGTTTGGCCCCATCGCTCATCAACTCTTCGATAAAGCGACTGGCAAGGCGTGCGTTGCGCGATGCTTCTGAGCTGCCACGTTTGTTGTTATCCAGCTCTTCAAGTACGATCATCGGGATAAAGATATCGTGCTCTTGAAAACGAAAGATCGACGATGGATCGTGCATCAAAACATTTGTGTCAAGAACAAAAAAACGCTTTGATTTTGTATCTCTGTTTGTCATCGTTTACTTCTGTTTGTTAATAGCTTTAACACGTTGTAGTACTTCTTCGACATGTCCATCGACTTTTACGCCACGCCACTCATGTTGCAGGATGCCATCTACATCTATCAGGAATGTACTGCGTTCAATACCGCGAACTTTCTTACCATACATGTTCTTCATTTTCATGACAGAGAAGAGTTCGCAAAGTGCCTCATCTTTATCCGATAGTAGATCAAAGGTGAACCCCTGTTTAGTTTTAAAGTTCTCATGCGACTTGATGCTGTCACGAGAGATGCCGAAGATCAGACACTTCTGGCGTTTGAATTTATTATGATTGTCACGAAAATCCTGTCCTTCACGGGTACAACCTGGGGTGCTGTCCTTAGGGTAGAAATAGATGACGACATTTTTGCCCTGTAATTGGGACAGTGTGATGGTTTTATCGCCCGTTGCGATTGCCTCGAAGTCAGGCACTGCTTTGCCAATGGTTAGTTCAGCCATGATGCTTTCTCGTGATGGTGGTTGGGTTAGATGCTGAGTTCATGGGAGTTATAGCCTTTTGACGGGTTGAAATGTGGTATCAATATTAAGCTCATTACAGAAGTCAGTAAACTCATCTCGCAGCGAGTTGATTTTCTGTTCGATCGGGACCCCGACGGTAATGGTGACCGCAAACATGGATGTGCCGGTATGTGCGGCAGCATAGGACTCCGTGGTGAGCGTCTCAATGTTGATCTGTTTGCTAGATAGAAAATTGGCAAGCTGGTAGACAACCCCAGGGTGGTCGAGTGCAATTGCTTCGATAATGTAGGGGATCACTTCCTGTGTGTTCTCACGTGCACAGGTCTCTTTAGTGGTGATGGTCAGGCCGAGTTTTTCAGCCTCGTCAGCGAGGTGAGTGGTGAGATGCGAGATCGCTCTGTGATCTCCGGAAACCATCAGGATAATAGCAAACTCACCGCCAAGCACGGCCATGCGACTGTCGACAATGTTGCACTGTGCATCGAAGATGGCGAGCGAGAGCGCATTTACGATGCCGGGCTGGTCATTGCCTACGGCACTGATGACGAGGTGCTGTGTCAAATTGAGATCCTCCTGAATAGATATTGTTTAGCCGCTTTTATCATACGTGAAGCGCCCGTTTTGAGAAACTGCTGAGATTCACGAAGATTATCTGTACGGTGGCTTATTTGGTTATTGGAAAAGTAGTATACTTGGCGGCGAAGATTTTGTAGTTCCGGTTCCAGTTAAAGATTCCAGATGGAGATTCTAGATGTTTCACGGCAGTATGGTGGCGCTTGTAACGCCGATGCATGAAGACGGCACGTTGGATGACGTATCGTTGAGCAATCTGGTGGAGTTTCATATCGAAAACGGCACCAATGCGGTCGTAGTCGTCGGTACCACCGGTGAGTCGGCGACGTTGGATGATAAAGAGCACTGTGGCATGGTGCGGCGCGTTGTTGAGCTTGTCGGCGGACGAATTCCGGTAATTGCGGGAACCGGTTCAAATTGCACCCGTGAAGCGATCGCACTGACACGTTGTGCGATGGAGAGTGGCGCGGATGCCTGCCTGCTGGTGACACCATACTACAACAAGCCGACTCAGGAAGGACTTTACCAGCACCATCTGGCGATTGCCGAGGCAGTGCCAATCCCGCAAATTTTATATAATGTGCCCGGTCGAACAGTGTGCGACATGTTGCCATATACCATCAAAAGGTTGTCCGAAATCTCCAATATTGTGGGTATTAAAGAGGCGACGGGTAATCTGCAGCGTGCCCGTGAAATTCTGGAATGTTGTGGCGATCGCATCGACCTCTATAGTGGTGATGATGCGGTAGCGATGGATCTGATTCTAGAGGGGGGGAAAGGGGTGATTTCGGTGACCGCCAATGTTGCACCGAAGGCGATGCGTGCGATGTGTGATGCCGCACTGGGCGGTGATCGACATGCTGCTGAGACGATCAATAATCGTTTGATGTCGTTGCATCAGGATCTCTTTGTTGAGGCTAATCCAA
The DNA here is from genome assembly GCA_945788675.1 of uncultured Gammaproteobacteria bacterium. Taxonomy (GTDB): domain Bacteria; phylum Pseudomonadota; class Gammaproteobacteria; order SZUA-140; family SZUA-140; genus SZUA-76. The sequence goes on from CALZMY010000265.1 coordinate 4,730, forward strand.
TACCGGTGAAATGGCTGATGCATGATATGGGCTTGATTCCGGCAGGGATTCGTCTGCCGTTGACACCGTTATCCGAAAATTATCACGAAACATTGCGGGCTGCGCTGAGAGACGCCGAAGGGGCGGTGCCATAGCATGGACAGGCAAAAAATGAATATGAAAACTGCTTTGTTCCCTGCGGTAATCCTTAGCTTAGCGGTAATCTTGTTGACGGGCTGTTCGACGACGCCGGATGAGTCATACAAAGAGAGTCAAATGACAAAGTCGCTAGATTACCCGCCTGACCTTGTTGCCCCTACTCTCAATCAGCGTTTTTCAGTGCCACAGTCGGCACCGCAAGTGGATGATGTGGCATCCGATGTCGAGAGTGACGATTAGCGCCCTTTCCTGCTAGCTCCTCGTTCTGAATTGTATGCGCTTTTCTTCTATTGGTAGCGGTAGCCGTGGCAATGGCACCCTGGTCGAAAAGCATAATACCTGTCTATTGGTGGACTGCGGTTTTTCGGTAAAACAGACAGCGCTGCGCCTGGGGCGACTTGAAAGGGCACCGGAGGCGATTAGCGCTATTATTGTCACGCACGAGCACGGTGACCATATAGGCGGAGTGGCGGCGTTGGCGAGACGTTACCAGATTCCGGTCTGGGCCAGCCATGGCAGCGCGATGCAATTTACCGCAGGTGAGCTGCCTGAACTCAATATTTTCAGCTGTCATGAA
>CALZMY010000266.1 GCA_945788675.1 uncultured Gammaproteobacteria bacterium
AATTTCGGCATTCCCTCACAATATTGACAAAAAAGAGGGCGCTACTCTTTATATACTCACCGCTGCTGCTTATACCCTCGTGCCAACGCACGCGGCGTAAATTCCCGATCCTTCAGGCCAACATTGACCTCAATCTCCTTCACGTCATAAACAATCGTTGAATCAGCTTTGAAATTCTTAATCACTGCTGATTCCCACACCCACGCACTATCGACCTGTCGCCAGGTGACAAACTGCTTTTTGACCATCTTCATCTCTTTGTCAAAATAGTCGACGCGTTTCTCGACACACTGCTCCCAGTCATCGGCCTTGCTGAACCATGAGATACGTTTACCATAGATAGAACCACTTTTAGGCGTGCTCTCGACCACATAGAACTCTTTGCCTTCAATGGTTCTAATTTCAACAAAGCGATGATCATCTTCACTGATGTCACGCTCTCGCAGATCATCATCACTGAAGCCCCAGTCCATCTCTTCCGGAGTGCGTTTGGAGATGCGCTTGACGATACGCATTTCAGGTAGATAGACCCATTGATCGGCGAGCCGCTCACTGTTGTTGGTGTAACCCCAACGCATGAAAGCGAGTCCTTTATTATGTGCAGAGGCGGTGTAAAGGACTACCTTGTCGACGATACCATCTTTACCGGCATAATTTTTCCATAGGCGAATGTATTCACTGGTGACCTTTTTGCCATTGGTCAGTGTGCTGGTGACCAGCAGACGTGAACGTTGATCGTCCCCGGCATTTTTATAGTAGCAACGCTGCACGATTTCAGTGCCGCTGAGCGCTGCTGCCATAACGCTGAATGGGGCGAGTAGCGCCAACATTGTCGCTACAAATATTTTGCTAATGGAGCGGTGACTCATGACTCATATAACTCCTGACCGCCGCCGTACTAATGGCACCAGCAACTGCATTATTATCAATATCAATATAGCAAGATTACCCATATATATATAGGGGGTAAAGCCTTCCATGGGCACCACCTCATCACTGAGCGTGGCCTCTTCAAACTGCGGGGCGACCAACTGGAAACGCCCCTGATGATCGATAATCGCCGAGATGCCGGTATTGGTGGCGCGCAGCATGGCTCGACCGCTCTCTTTCGCGCGCATGCGTGCTATCTGCAGGTGTTGATGTGGTGCGCTCGAGTCTGAAAACCATGCATCATTACTGACGTTAACCAGCAACGTCGCTGCAGGCAACTGCATGATCACCTCTTCACCAAAGACATCTTCGAAGCAGATTGAGATACCGACCTTTTGCCCCGCCATCGGCAAGGGTGGCTGATCATGCGCGCCGGCACTAAAATCGGACATCGGCACCTGAATGACGTTGATGATGGTATCCAGCCATTTTTTCAGTGGCAGATATTCGGTAAACGGTACAAGATGCCGCTTGTGATAAAAGCCTGTTGCGCTACCGATACTCATCATGCTGTTGTAGTACTGCCGCGTGTCACTATCGAGATAGATCAGCCCCAACAGGATATCGGTGTTATTACTACGTGCCTCTTCTGCAAGCCCGGCAAGAAAATTAGTCGACTCATGAAAGAAAGCGGGCAGCGCGGTTTCCGGCCAGATAATCAAATCACTCTCCCAGTTTTCACGGGTGAGTTGCGCATAGAGATCGATGGTCGGTGCCCTCATTGATGGCAACCACTTTAGCTCCTGCGGAATATTGCCCTGCACCAGCGTAACCCGTAACGGCTCGCCAGCCGGTGACACCCATGTCATTTGATTCGCTAGCAATCCCACGCACCATAGCAGTACCAATCCCACAATATGATGCGACTTCACGTTGACATGGATGTTGCGAATCACGATGGCAACGAGTGCCGCACTCATCGCGACTGCAAGTGATACACCATAGACGCCTAATAGCGCTGCAAAACCACCGAGTGGCGTATCGATCTGACTGTAGCCCACATTGAGCCACGGGAAACCGGTGAACATCCAGCCACGAATCCATTCGAACAACACCCACACGGCAGGAAAACACCACAACAATGCCGCCGTGGGTGACAGTTTAAAGCGTTGACTGAACTTTACTGCAAGCCCTCCCGCCGTCGCAATAAAGGTTGATAGCACCAGTACAAACATCGCGGTGAGAAACAGTGATAGCGCCAGGCTAACATTGCCGTAGTCATACATACTGATGAAGACCCACGAAACACCCACACCAAACATGCCGACGCCAAACAACTGGCCTCGCCACAAGGCACGACGCACTGAAGTATCAAGCCAGAGTAAAAAGAGCAGCGCCAGCGAGAAGATCGCCAGGGGATAAAGCGCATAGGGGGCAAAGGCCAGGGGCAACAGCCCACCTGCGATCAATGCCAACAGGTCTCCCCGCCTCGCAGCGAACATGTGGCTACTCGTCCGCGGTGGTGGGCGCCGCCGTGGCTTCCGTCTTAATATTCATCTGTAATAGATGTAGACGTCGACTATCGGCATGCAACACCTTGAAGCTGAAACGGCCGACCTCACAACGCTCACCCCGTTTAGGCAGGTGACCAAACGTGCGCATCATTAACCCACCGATGGTATCGTAGTCTTCATCACTAAAATCACAGCTAAAATATTCATTAAACTCTTCGACAGGGGTGAGCGCCTTAATCGTGTAGCTCACGTCGCTGTGTTTCATGATGTAACTATCTTCAGCGACATCATGCTCATCGATAATCTCACCGACGATCTGCTCCAGTACATCTTCAATCGTCACCAGCCCGTCGATGCCGCCATATTCATCAACCACGATTGCCATGTGACTACGACTGGCACGAAAGTCTTTCAAAAGCACATTGAGCCGTTTGCTATCGGGAATAAATGCCGCAGGGCGCAACACATCACGCACATTAAATGCCTTGTTTTTACCATCCAGCGCATACGCAAGCAGGTCTTTTGCCAGCAGAATGCCAACAACCTCATCTTTGCCATCGCCAATCACGGGGAAACGCGAATGGGCAGACCTAATGATCACCGGCAGGGTTTTCTCCAGAGGGGCATCGCGCTCCACTACCACCATCTGTGCGCGTGGGATCATGATATCCCGCACCTGCATCTCGGAAACTTCCAGCACACCTTCAATCATGGTCAGCGCATCGGCATCCAGTAGATGGCGCTGCTGAGACTCTCGTAGTGTCTCAATAAGTTCTACACGATCCGCCGGTTCCTGAGTGAATGCCTTCTTCAGTTTACCAAAGAAGCCATCTTTGCCAGTCGCCGGCTCGGGCGATCGCTCGCCGTTCATCGTTTTCCCGTTCCAGGTTTCATCTCTTCTCCGCTGTTCACATCGTCAATCGTCATCATGTTACGCCGCTCCTTCATCCTTGTAGGGATCGTCGAAGCCCAAGTATGCCATGATCTTTCTTTCCAAATCTTCCATTTCAAGCGCATCTGCGTCATCAATATGGTCATAACCGCGCAGGTGCAACACGCCATGCACCACCAGATGGGCCCAGTGAGCACGCTGCGCTTTACCCTGCGCGGCTGCCTCATCCACCACTAATGGCGCGCAGATGATGAGATCTCCGAGCAGTGGCAACGGCACATCAGGCGGCGCTTCAAACGGGAATGACAGCACATTGGTGGGGCCCTCTTTATCACGATATTGCGCATTGAGCGCCGCGCTTTCGTCCTTTTCGACCAGGCGAATGGTCAGTTGCACCTCCTGCATCTGCCCTTCCAGGGCAGCGGCTACCCACTGTTCAAAGTCGACCTGGGCGGGTAATGCAAAATCTTCAGGCTGCTGTAAGGCAATTTGCAGGTCCAGTTCCAGATCAGGCGCCAGTTCAGACTCCATCTCAAACTCAGGCGCCACGACGGTCGCTCTTGCCCCCCTTCGCGGTCGCCTCCTTATCCTCCTGCGCCGAATAGGCCTGCACGATGAGCTGCACCAGCGGGTGGCGTACCACATCTTGCGACATGAAGAAGGTAAAGCTGATCCCTTTAACATCTTTTAGCACTTCAATGACATGACGCAACCCCGAAGCACTCTCGCGCGGCAGGTCAATCTGGGTGACATCGCCGGTCACTACCACGGTCGAACCAAAACCGATACGGGTCAGGAACATCTTCATCTGTTCGATGGTGGTGTTTTGTGCCTCGTCGAGAATGATAAACGATTCATTCAAGGTGCGACCACGCATGTAGGCCAGCGGCGCAACCTCAATCACGTTCTGTTCTATCAATTTGGCGACGCGCTCAAAACCGAGCATCTCGTAAAGTGCATCGTACAACGGCCGCAGGTACGGGTCGATCTTCTGCGCCAGATCGCCCGGCAGAAAACCGAGCCGCTCACCCGCCTCAACAGCAGGACGCACCAGCAGTATCCGTCGCACCTCTTCGCGCTCCAGCGCCTCAACGGCACAGGCGACGGCGAGATAGGTCTTACCGGTACCGGCAGGGCCGATACCAAAATTGATTTCGTGCGTCTGGATACGCTCCAGGTATTTCGCCTGGTTGATCCCTCTGCCTGAAATCCCCCCTTTTTTGGTCTGAATTCGCACGCTATCGGAGACCTGCTGCTGCAGCTCTTTGATCGCTGGTGCGGAATGCAACGCCAGCTGCACCTGTGACGGCGCAAGTGTCGCCCCATCAGTCTCATCATAGAGCGACGTGAGTAGACGGCTCGCCTCGATGACGGCATCAGGATTACCAATGATGCGAAATTTATTACCGCGATTACTGATCTCAACACCGAAGTGGGCTTCGATCTGCCGGATATGGCCATCAAACTGGCCACATAGCTCTGCCAGACGGTGGTTGTCGACAGGCTCTAAATGTAAATCGTTGGTTGCTGGGTGCTCACTCAAGATGGGGGGTCACATAGTTAAAAGGGAAAGAAGACAGGGTCATTACAAAAATTCCTATCGACGCACAATTACGCCACATGGCGGGCGCTGTCTGAAGCGATGACTGTCATCAGCTCGCCCCGTAGCGAGTTGGGCAGCGCCTCGGTGATGCGCACGTCAACAAATTTACCGATCAGTGACGGTTCGGCGGTGAAATTAACCCAGCGATTGTTCTCAGTACGCCCGGCCAGTTGTGCAGGATCTTTTTTCGAGACCCGCTCAACCAGCACACGCTGCACTGTGCCAACCATCGACGCGCTGATCGCTGCGGTCATTTCAATAATCCGTTTTTGTAACTCGGCAAGCCGCTGCTGCTTGACGCTATGAGGCACATCATCCGGAAAAGCCGCCGCCGGGGTACCGGGGCGCGCACTATAGATAAAACTGAAGGAGTGATCAAAGCCAACCTCCTCAATCAACGCCATCGTGGCACGGTGATCTTCATCCGCCTCACCGGGAAAGCCGATAATAAAATCAGATGACATACTGATATCAGGACGCACTTCGCGCAGACGGCGAATCTTAGACTTATATTCCAGCGCCGTGTGACCGCGCTTCATCGCACCGAGGATTCGATCGGAACCGCTCTGTACCGGTAGATGAAGATGATTCACCAGCTCTGGCACATCACGAAAGGCCTCAATCAGGCTATCGCTGAACTCCACTGGGTGTGAGGTTGTGAAACGGATGCGATCAATGCCATCAATAGAGGCGACATAGGTGATCAGCAGCGCAAGATCCGCCTCAGTGCCGTCATCCATCACATCACGATAGGCGTTAACATTTTGCCCCAGCAGATTGACTTCACGCACCCCCTGACTGGCAAGCGACGAAACTTCACTGAGGATATCATCAAACGGTCGACTGAACTCCTCGCCGCGGGTGTAGGGCACCACACAGAAGGTACAATATTTACTGCACCCTTCCATGATCGAAACAAAGGCAGTCGGGCCATTAGCCTTTGGCGCTGGTAAACAGTCAAATTTTTCGATCTCAGGAAAACTGATATCGATCACAGGCTGGCGCTGCCGCTTCACTTCATTCAGCATCTCCGGCAAGCGATGAAAGGTCTGCGGACCAAAGACCAGATCGACATAGGGGGCACGCTCACGAATGGCATCCCCTTCCTGACTCGCCACACAACCGCCCACACCAATAACGATGTTGGGCTGCCGCACCTTCAGTTCACGCCAGCGACCCAATTGATGAAAGACCTTCTCTTGCGCCTTTTCACGAATCGAACAGGTATTGAGTAGCAGAATATCGGCTTCGTCGCTCGACTCCACCCGTTGTGCGCCGTGCGATGCCCCAAGC
>CALZMY010000267.1 GCA_945788675.1 uncultured Gammaproteobacteria bacterium
TGGTTCGAGTACGTAATCTGTACAATCGAATAGCAGATAGCCGATTAGAATTACAGGATCACCACAATCGCCTTCAGCGCGAGCATGAAATTGCAAAAACGATATTCACCAATATTACAAACCCTAAGAACCTCGATATTGAGAACATAAAGTATTTATTGAAGCCAATGTCAATCACGAGTGGAGACATACTCCTCTGTTCTCAAACCCCATCAGGGGGTATACATATAATGCTTGGCGATTTCACAGGTCATGGACTCTCTGCAGCAATTGGTGCCATACCGGTTTCTGAGACATTCTATAGCCTCTCATCGAAGGGCTATTCAATCGGCGATATAGCATTTAACATCAATAAAAAATTAAAGGAAACTCTACCCACAGGTTTTTTCTGTGCCGCGACTATTATAGAGGCAGATGAGGCCTTCAGAACAGTTGCAGTCTGGAATGGAGGTAACCCTGATCTCATTATAACCTCTAATGACAACGACCTGATAAAGGTAGCATCCAGCCACCTACCGCTGGGTGTTCTTAGCAGTGATAAGCTTGACAGAAGCGTTGAGTTCATCGAGCTTACACACGGCAGTAGAATCTATATGATTTCTGACGGCGTAGTTGAAGCACAAAATTCACATGGCGAAATGTACTCACAAGAAAAATTCGAATCAGTTATATACGAATCACAGGGCAGCAGCGAGCCGTTTGCTAATCTACGCTCATCAATTGATGGGTTTTGTAACAATGCAGAGCAATGCGATGACATTACACTGATAGAAATTACAGCCATTCCCCTCGATGCAACAGACAATAACCTGATAACTAACAATGAATTAGCCATATCGCCTGTAAAGTGGAATCTATCACTCAAGCTTGAGGCGGAAGCATTAAAACAGACCAATCCCTGCCCTCTTCTCACACAGTCAATGATGGAAATACAGGGGCTAACTGAACACCGTGAACGCATTTATACCATTCTATCTGAATTATTTTCTAACTCCCTTGAACATGGGCTTCTTAAATTAAGCTCATTAATCAAAGATAACCCACAAGGGTTTCTTGAATACTACAATGCACGTGAATCCTCACTTGAACTTTTGACTGATTCATATATCGAAATCAGTTTAGAGCACACCCCTATAGAATCCGGCGGGGAGTTGATAATTACAATTGAAGATTCTGGCGCAGGATTTGACACATCAAAATATGAGCTAGATTTATCAGAAAACCTAAATCCTCATGGAAGAGGAATCGGCCTCATAAAATCGCTCTGCACAAAACTTGAATACACGAATGGTGGTCGTAAAGTAGAGGCCCACTATGTTTGGCAAGCTAATTCTTCCAAACTCTAAACAAAAGAAGCGCCTGCAAATATCGCCGTGTAACTTCAATCGTTAAACGTAATAGTACAAGCGAATTGCCAGACCTGGTCTGAACGTCTACGAATTAACCGATTAAACTAACACAGAATTTAGAATACGCGCTGATGTTGGCACGCCCTTCCCTACGAATAATCTTAAGGAACTAGGTTCAGATGCTAAAGGAATATATGGTCGGGGCGAGAGGATTCGAACCTCCGACCACCGGCACCCCATGCCGGTGCGCTACCAGGCTGCGCTACGCCCCGAGTGTTGATTATTAAACTATCTTACAGACGATTAGAGAATTATAGATAGGCAATGCGGATTCACCAATACTTATTTAATCAGAACCAAAACCTCTTCAAGTTCTTTACGTACCTCACGTACTAATTGACGACTACGACTATTATCATTTTTCATCTCGCTACCGGAAAGCTTTTGACGAGCCCCGCCAATGGTAAACCCTTCATCATATAAGAGCCCACGAATCTGACGTACCAGCATCACATCCTGACGCTGATAATAGCGTCTATTTCCACGTCGTTTGACTGGGTTGAGATGAGGAAACTCCTGCTCCCAATAACGCAGTACATGCGGTTTAACACCACATAATTCACTTACTTCACCAATGGTAAAATAACGCTTCCCCGGAATCGGGGGCAGTTCACTATTGCTGCTGGGTTCCAGCATGGGCCTCTACTCTCGCTTTAAGCTTCTGTCCAGGATGAAAGGTAACGACACGACGTGCAGTTATTGGGATTTCTTCCCCTGTTTTTGGGTTTCGCCCCGGTCGCTGGCTTTTATCCCGCAGGTTAAAGTTACCAAAACCAGATAATTTTACCTGTTTTCCCGTGGTCAGTGCTTTACGCACTTCTTCAAAAAACATCTCAACCAAGTCTTTTGCTTCGCGTTTGTTGAGCCCAAACTCCTCAAACAGCCTTTCTGCCATATCCGCTTTTGTTAGCGCCATAATTTTTATTCTCTCAGTGTCGCCCCGAGGTTTTTATTTAGTGACGTCAGCACTTCATCAACAACGTCGTCAATTTGAGTTTCCGTTAGAGTGCGTGAAAATTCCTGCAAGGTCAAGCCTAATGCGATACTTTTTCTTCCTGAATCAATACCTTTGCCTTGATAGACATCAAATAACTGCAACTCCTGCAAGAGGTTTCCAGCAGACATTGTAATGCAGTTTCTTATGCTTTGCGCGGATACAGCCTCATCAATAATAACTGCAATGTCGCGGCGCACTGCGGGAAACCTCGAGAGCTCGCAGAAGAGTGGCAATCTTCTATCAGCGATGGCCTGATAACTGATCTCGAAGAGGAAGACATTTCCCTCGAGTCCCATTTGCCCACTAATTTCCGGGTGTAACAGCCCCATATAGCCACAGAGCAGGCCATCTGTATCTCTAATAGCAGCAGATTGGCCTGGGTGCAATGCAGGGTGTGCCTCAGCATCAAATGTAAATGCACGCCCTTTCGCAAGCGTTAGTAACGCCTCGACATCACTCTTCAGGTCAAAAAAATCAACCTCCCGCGCCGCTGTCCCCCACTGCTCGGGTGAGTGATTTCCACAGATCACACCGGAAACTACTTTTTCTTCTTTTTTATCATTAAGTTGCCCTGAAAACCTAACACCAAGCTCAAAGAAGCGAATGCGCCGTTTCTGACGGTTTTGATTGTAATTGAGCGCTTGTAGCAAGCCGGTCCAGAGCGTGTTGCGCATCACCGACATCTCTGTAGAAATTGGATTGGCGAGCTTGATCGCAGGCGCCTCTGGGTTCAGTCGTAGCTGTTGTGCCTCATCCACAAAACTGTAAGTGATCGCTTCCTGATAATCGCGATCGACAAACAGCTGTCGAATGCGCTGCGCTGTGACTTGCTGCTCAGAGGTGGCATTGAGCTCAAATCGTGCAAGTGGGGCGACACTTGGAATATTTTCATAACCATAAATGCGCGCCAGTTCTTCGATCAGATCGGCCTCGATCGAAATATCAAAACGAAATGATGGTGCGATGGCGCGCCATTCACCAGGCCGTGGCTGCTCCGCTTTCATCCCCAGGCGGGTCAAAATCTCGCTGACTTCATCTTCAGCAAACTCAACACCGAGCATGCGTTTAAGACGTGATGCGCGCAGTGTCACAGGGACTCGTTGCGGTAGCTGCTGCTCATTGACCTGCTCGCTCACGGGACCTGCATCACCGCCTACGATCTGCTGCAATAGTAGTGTCGCTCGCTCAATCGCACGACGTGGTAGATCCGGGTCAACACCACGCTCAAATCGATGCGATGAATCGGTATGCAGGCCGTAACTACGCGCCTTGCCAGCAATGGTATCTGGATCAAAAAAGGCACTCTCCAGAAACAGGTCAACGGTGCCATCTTCAACGGCACTATCATTTCCACCCATCACACCTGCCAGTGCAACCGGTCCGTTATGGTCAGCGATCACCAGGGTATCATCACTTAATTTAATTGTTTCGCCATCCAGTAATTTGACCTGTTCGCCTGTAGTGGCAAAACGAACGTCAATACCTCCCGCCAGCTTGTTGAGGTCAAAGGCGTGCATTGGCTGCCCCAGCTCAAGCATGACATAGTTAGTGATATCGACAACTGGACTAATACTGCGCACACTGCTACGACGTAGACGTTCCTGCATCCACAGCGGTGTTGTCGCTTGTGGATTAATCCCTTTAATGACCCGTCCCAGATAGCGTGGACATGCCTCAGTTACCGCTACTTCAATCGGGAATTGAGCATTAATCGTAGACTTAACAGCACTCTCTTCAA